>NZ_JBAJJM010000014.1:0-38630 GCF_036880405.1 Mannheimia indoligenes
TATCGCAATCATATGAAACTGGCACATTTGTGTCGGGGTATTGAGTAAATCTTTTAATAACCTCCTCCGAACAATGATATTTTTCAGCAAGTTGCGGATAAGTCTGTTTTCCTGTCGTGTAATCAGACCAAATTTGAATAGCGTTTAATTTCTTTTGAAAGGTAAAGGTTTTATTACATTGATTGCAATAATGGCGTTGAATATTATTTTGCTTACCGTGCTTCTTGATATTCGTACTTTGGCAAAATGGGCAGTTTTTTATTCATTTTTCAAAAATAAGGCTTTAAGCCACTTTTTAGCAACTATTTTGTCTACTATGCCAGTACTTATTAGTAATAAAAAAGCGAGACAAACATTTGTTTATCTCGCTTTATTTTTAATTATTGATTAACGTACGTTAAACTCAATACGACGGTTTTTCTTACGACCTTCTTCAGTGCTATTATCTGCAACTGGATTATCTTGACCGTAGCCTACCGCAGTTAATGATTCAGCAGGAACGCCTTGTTTGATTAAGTAATCACGTACTGATTTTGCACGTTGTTCTGATAATTGTTGGTTTGCTGCTGCATCGCCTACATTATCCGTATAACCTGAAATTTCACCTGTACGTTTGTTTTCAACAAAGTATTGTGCTAATGCGTTTAAGCGACGGAAATAGCGAGGGTTAATTTCAGATGATGCCGTTGCAAACATAATGTCTAAGTCTAATGTCGATAAAGACATATCTGCTAGTACTTCAGCTTCAGGCTCATTTACGTTTACTTTATCTGCATTTACAGTGAATAAGTTACCTAATAGTGCTTTTGCTTTTTCTACTAAGCTGGTTTTGGCATCTTCACTAGTTACTTCACCGATTAAGTTGAATACTTTATCTGCAAAAGAACCGTTTACGCCCGGGAAGTCTTTGAATAAATCTGCTAAACCAGAGAAGTTGTTGAAGCTGAATTTATCTGCTTTCGCATCAACCATTAATTTATCTACTAATGGTAAGCCTGCTGCTAAACCTTTGAATGCATCTAAGATATTCGCTTTAATACCATCATTTTGAACTGTACCAGATACAGTTAAATCTTTATCTGTTTTTTCCCAAGCAAGATTGCCTAAGCCATCAGAAACTTTTACCATTTCAGCTGCTGGTGTTGCTGGAGTTGTTTGAACTGCTGGAGCGTTCGCAGTTGTTGTAGAACCTTTATCTGAGCAGCTTTTAATACCGAATAAAGTAGCTAAAACGATACCTGCACCAATTAACCATTTGCTTAAGCTTGATGATTTAGCTGGCTCAGTTTTCACTGTCGTTGTAGTAGAAGCTGATCTTGTTGTTGCAGTATGTGCTGCAGCCGCAGTTGCCGCTGAAACGGTGCCTACTTTAGCAACATTGCTTAATACATCGCTAAATGAGCTATTTGCAAAACCTAATGCTGTTAATGCACCACCGTCTAATTCAGTTGAAACCGCTCTTGTTTGCTCAGCTAATAAATTAGTGAAATTACTTAAACCAAAACCGCTTGAAAGTTTATTTTTAAAGAAAGAGAAAACGATTGGTAATAATAAACCTAAAATGCCTTTAGATGCTGCTGGACTAGTATTTGTGCTAGTTGCTAAGTGGCTTGCAATAACATCAGTACGATCACCAAATAGGTTTGGTAAAATGTTTTTGCCTAGTTCAAATAAGTTACTTAAGCTACCGGTAGCATTATTAGCAACATCAGTTTTACCCATTAAAATATCTAACGGGTTGGCTTGTAAATTTGTATTTCTGATAAGGTTAAATAAGCTGTTTGCCCCTTCAGTACTGCTTGCTTTTTGGCTCATTCCACCTAAGATCAGTGCTAAACCTTTATTTAAAAGGTTGCCACCAGTTTCATTTGTTACGCCAAGTTGCTTGCCTACTTGATTAAGTAGAAACTCGCGTACTGGACCTTGTTGTAATAATTGATTTAAATCGAAATTCATTTTGTATTTGTTTCCTTATTCAGAGTGAAAATTTAACTATGAAGTTAATGATATAACTTACTGACTATAATTATACCTTTATTTTTTTGTTTTAAATGATAAATCCTTACATATTTACAACATTTACATTGGAATAAGCAATTGTAAATAAAGTAAATGTTTGGAACTAAAGTCCTATTGCATATTTCAATGCTTGTTTTTTTATTGGTGTTGCTTTTTCGGCGATCACTAATCCTAAATTACGAGCGATTTTTAATGGCAACAGTTCGGTTTTGAAGGCTTTATAAAAGATGTCCATACCTGTTTGCATTAATAAATTATCCGGTTTTCGTTTTTGCTCGTAACGTTTTAATACTTCCTCACTCGCAAAATTTTCACCTTTTTTGACCGCTTGTTCCACCACTTCAAGTAGTGCTTTTACATCTTTAAAACCTAAATTTACGCCTTGCCCTGCGAGCGGGTTAATGGTGTGAGCTGCATCACCTACTAACACCACGCCATTTTGTACATAATGTTGAGCGTGCTGGCGAGTCAGCGGAAATGCACCTGACGCCTGCACATTAATCTTGCCTAATTCTTCTGTTAAACGAGTAGGGAAATGTTGCTCAATGGCAACTGTTAGTTTTTCTGTGGGAAGGTTTTTTAGCTCCGCAATGCGTTGTGGTGAATCGTACCAAACAATGCAGCCGTTGTTGCCTGAAAGGGGTAAAAAAGCACGAGGACCTGTTGCATAAAATTGTTGCCAAGTGGCTGATGGAGCGATTTTCTCCGTCTTGATTGTTGCCAGCAAACAATGTTGTCGATATTGCCAGCTGGTTAAGCCAATACCAGCCCATTGGCGGGCTTGAGAGTTTGCTCCGTCTGCGGCAATGATAATAGGGGCAGAAAAGGTTTGGTTATCAACTTGAATTTCCCAGCGATTTTCTCCTCTTCTTGCAAAAATTTGCTCAAATCCAACCGCTTGTATGCAGTTTGGAAATTGCTTTAACTGCTCCCATAATGCAATCTGGAGTAGGTTGTTTTCTACCATATCGCCTAACTTTTCCAGCCCTAAGTCAGAGGCTGAAAATACGGTGTTAAAGCCCTCTATTTCCCAGGTTTCAAGTTGGGTATAAGGGCAAGTTCTCATTGAGATAATTTGCTCCCACACGCCTAATTTTTCCAACAACTGAATTGAGCCCATACTGATAGCGGAAATGCGTAAATCGTAGGCAGAGTTAGCCTCAAAAGTCGGAAGCGGATTTTTTTCTAGCAAGGCTAATTTCACCCCCTGTTTTGCCAATCCCAACGCCGTTGCTGCCCCAATCATACCGCCGCCAACAACAATGATATCCAATTCAGTGTTCATTTTTCTTTCCTCTTAAATGAGCTAATATACGCCTGAAACGCCTTGAATTGTATTGCATTTCAGATTAGGATAAAACCGATTTATTCATTTATTCAAAGGAGCATTTTATGTCTTGCAAAACTCATGCACACCACGACCACGAACACGGCGAAGGCTGTGGTCATACCGCCATTAAACATAACGACCATATCGACTATTTACACGATGGGCATTTGCACCATAAACACGGCGATCACTACGATGAACACGTGTTGGAAGTAAATGAGACCAACCCGGCGGAATGCAACGCTGTTCATTGCTGTGGCGACCACGTTCACGGCGAAGGATGCGGACACGAAGCTGTGCCACACGGCGATCATATTGACTATATTGTAGATGGTCGTTTACATCATCAGCATGGTGATCATTGCGACGATCACGGACCGGTTGAGATTGTGAAATAAGGTTATTTTATGGGAGGTTTTGACCTCCCATAAACTATTTTTGCGATCTCGCTCGAAAATTTGAATATTTGTTCTACCCTCTTTTTCTCTTTCCTTCTATTCTCTCGTCATTGATTTCTTATTTCTCAACATAATGACATTAGCCATAGTTTACAGCCGAGCCTCCATTGGCGTGGAAGCTCCATTAGTAACGATTGAGGTTCATATCAGCAACGGTCAGCCAAGATTAACCATTGTTGGCTTGCCCGAAGCCACCGTGAAGGAAGCGGGTGATCGTGTACGAAGTGCGTTAATTAACGCTAATTTTATCTATCCACCCCAACGGATTACGATTAATCTTGCCCCTGCGGATTTACCCAAAGAAGGCGGACGGTTTGACTTGCCGATTGCTATCGGTATTTTAGCCGCGTCGGGGCAGATTGATTCGGATTTATTAAAGCAGTTTGAATTTTTAGGCGAGTTGGCACTCACAGGGCATTTGCGAGGTGTGCACGGAGCAATTCCTGCCGTAATTTCAGCCGAAAAATCAAAACGCCAAATGATATTGGCTCAGCAAAATGCGAATGAAGCGGCTTTGGTTTCAAATGCCACAACTTATTTTGCGAAGTCGTTGCTTGATGTGGTGAATATGCTAAATAAGCGGGACAAACTACCTATTTGCCAACAAGTTTTGCAAAACTCGGCAGAAAATCGACCGCTTGTAAGCCGAGATCTCACGGATATTATCGGGCAACAACACGCCAAGCGAGCCTTAACCATTGCCGCAGCAGGGCAACATAATTTGCTTTTTCTTGGTCCGCCCGGTACAGGGAAAACAATGCTTGCCAGCCGTTTGGCGGATCTGCTGCCTGAAATGTCGGACGAAGAGGCAATCGAAACCGCCTCCGTAACCAGCCTTGTACAGAATGAGTTGAATTTTCAGAATTGGAAGCAACGCCCGTTTCGTTCGCCCCATCATAGTGCGTCAATGGTGGCGTTAGTTGGCGGTGGCTCAATCCCAAAACCGGGCGAAATTTCTTTAGCCCATAACGGTGTGCTTTTCCTAGATGAATTGCCTGAATTTGAGCGGAAAGTGTTAGATGCACTCCGGCAGCCATTAGAGGCAGGTGAAATTATTATTTCCAGAGCCAATGCTAAAGTGCAATTTCCTGCTCGTTTCCAATTAATTGCAGCAATGAACCCAAGCCCAACAGGGCATTATCAAGGTACGCATAATCGGACTTCTCCCCAACAAGTAATGCGATATTTAAACCGTTTGTCAGGTCCGTTTTTAGACCGATTCGATCTCTCCATTGAAGTGCCACTTTTACCTCAAGGGGCATTACAAAGTGGTTCTGAAAATCGAGGCGAAACCACCGAACAAGTTCGCAAGCGGGTGTTTTTAGCCAGAAAAATGCAATTTGAGCGAGCAGGCAAAATTAATGCTCAGCTTACCACACGAGAAATTGAGCGAGATTGTAACCTATCCGCACAAGATGCGTTATTTCTTGAGAATGCCTTAACCAAATTAGGTTTGTCAGTTCGGGCTTACCACCGCATTTTAAAGGTTTCTCGCACTATTGCAGATTTAGCCGGAGAGAAGGAGATTAAGCAAATTCATTTAGCCGAAGCCTTAGGTTATCGGGCAATGGATAGGTTGTTGCAACGATTGCAGGGGGAAAGTTAGATTTGTTGAGTGGAGATGAACGCAAGCAACTTCTCCACAAAATCCTCCGAATTTCCCCTATGTGCATTATGCCCTGCGTTTGAAATAATCTGCACAGGCAGTTGGTGTTGCTCTGCCATCTGGCGGAATTTGTTATCCTTTTCCCCGATGAAAAAGAGAATGTTTTTATTTGTTTGTTTTAATTGTTCCACATAATTAGGCTGTTTGGCAAGGCTGGTGGCTTCAAGCATTTGAGCAATTTGCTCTCCTTGATTATGCTTTCTACTATCAATATAACGTTCTCTTTCCATATCACTTAAATTGGCAAATACAGGTTGTTGATACCAATCTTCCAGCACCTTTTCAATTGGTTCGTGGCGAAAACGGTTCGCCCATTGGCAATCATTTTGCAGACGTACTTGGCGTTCAGTTGTTGATGCAAGCCCGATATTCGCTCCCTCTAATATCGTACCAAGCAGATTTGGATTATGGATATTCAGCACATAATCAAGTGCCACTCTTCCACCTAGCGAGTAGCCCACTAAATAAAAAGGCTGTGAGCCAATTACCTTTTCTAAAGCGGTGTGGAGCTGTATTCGTAGTTCGGCAAAATCGGCACAAACGATGTGTTTGCTGTGCCCGTGAAATGGAAGGTCGATAGTAAGCGGTCGAATTTGGGGAAAATTTTGCAAATGTTGAAGAACGCTTTGCCAATCTTGTTGTGAGCCGAGCAGCCCGTGTAAGAAAACAACAGGAGTACCTTGTTTAGCGTGCCATTGATATGAGAGCATTGATTAAATCTATAAATAAAAGCACCAGCATAGGCTGGTGCTATCGTTGTAACTAGGCAATTTCCGCCTGTGAAATTTGTTTCAGCAATGATTTATACATATTGCTGCCGTCGTGTTCGTTTACTTTGATTTCCACAATGGTAACACCTTTACGAGCATAGGCGTGTTTGAGTTTGGTTTTCAAATCTGCCCAAGTAAACGGGCGGATATACTCAAGCCCGAACATTGTTGCGACTTGAGCAAATTCAAAGTTGTGAGCGAGGCGGTAGTATTGATCTTTCGCTTTGCTATCAACAGGTAACATATCAAACAACGCACCGCCACTGTTATTTACCACGAATAAAATAGTTGGCTGGGTAATTTTGGTTAATAGGGCGATGGAGTTTAAGTCGTGTAGAGCAGAAACATCACCTACAACGCCAACGGTTGGTCGGTCGCTGCCTTTCGCAATACCTGCCATCGTTGCAATTAAGCCATCAATGCCACTTGCCCCACGATTAGTGTAAACAGGGTAGCCTTCCGGCAATTTGCATAACGCATCAACTAAACGCACAAATAAGCTATTGCCGATGAATAAATTGCCATTAATTGCTAAAACATCTTGAATATTGTGTGCAAGTGATGCCTCACTTAAACTTCCACCCACTTGCTGTTCAATAAAAGTTGCACAGAATTGTGAAAGAGCTAACGGCTCAAGCAGCCACGGCTTTTGGCGAAGTGGCGGATGAACACGCAAGAAGTGATGAGCTTTCGCCACAAAACGGGTTTGATGATGTGCATTCGGATTAATGTAATCTTGCGACTCATCAACCAACCAAAATTCGCCTTGGAATGCTTTTAAAAATTCGTTCACACGCTTACTCACAATTTGCGTACCGAATTGGATAACGATATCCGCTTGTAATAAGCGTTGTTTCACCGTTTCATTTGAAAGCCAAATGTCCGCAAACGGTAGGCTTGCTTCAATGCAAGATTGCACATCGCTTAATAAGCACCAGCCCATTGTTTCTGCCCAGTTTTTTAAGCCTGTGCCTTGTTCCGGTGGTAGTTTACCGACAACAATCACGCCACGTTTGGTTCGCCAGTAATCCCAATTTTCGTGCATAGATACTTCACTTTGAATTGCTTGTTGGTCAATCCATTTGGTTTGTGAATTATTCAACCAACCTTGAATTGGGCGTAACCACGGTGTATTGAGAATTTCGTTAATATCAGACTCATAAAGTGGCTCTTCAAAAGGGGCATTAATGTGCAATACACCACCTTGTTGAGCTTGTGTGGTGCAAGCCTGCTCAATGGTTGAAACTAACCAGCTTGCGTTATAAGCCTCATTTGCTTTTGGTAAGTTTACGCTCGCAACAGGATAATTAGCAAAAATGCCTTGCTGAGTAATGGCTTGGTTTACTCCGCAACCAATTAATTCAGTTGGGCGATCAGCAGAAAGAATAATCAGTTTTTGATGAGTAAGGCTTGCCTCAATCACTGACGGATAAAGATTAGCAACCGCTGTGCCTGAGGTAACAATTACCGCAACAGGGCTATTGGTTGCTTTGGCAATCCCTAACGCATAAAAGCCTAAGCCTCGCTCATCAAAGTGGGTGTGGCACTCTGCATATTGGGTTTGTTGAAGTTGTACCGCCTCAAGGGTTAAAGGGGTCGAACGAGAGCCTGGTGCGATACAAAAATGCTTTACGCCATAACGCATTAACGCACTTAAAATCACTTTTGCCCAAGTGCGGTTAAAAGAACTTACACTCATATTCTTCTCTACTTATTAATAAATTCGATAAATAGCCCAAATTGTAGCAAAAAGTTAAATTATTTTGGTAAGTTTTTAGCGAAATAGTGAATTTTTAATAAAATTACCGCCCAATGCCGATTAATAACATTGGGCGGTAAAAGAATTTGTAAAAAATTTACAAAAAACGACCGCTTGTATTAATTAATTCCAATCCAATTCGGCAACGCTAATGAAATTGCCGGAATGTAGGTAATTAAGATTAGGAATGTCAGTAATAGTAATAACCACGGCATTGCGGCTCTGACTACATCTGCAAGAGGCATTTTCGATACCGCAGAGGCAACGAACAAGTTCAAGCCGATTGGTGGTGTAATCAAGCCAATTTCCATATTTACTACCATAATAATCCCTAAATGGATTGGATCGATACCGAGTTGCACCGCAATTGGGAATAAAATTGGTGCAAGAATTAAGATAATCGCAGATGGCTCCATAAATGCACCGGCAATTAATAGCACGATATTTACCACCAATAAGAATGTCCACGGTTGTAAATTCCATTCTACGACGGTTTCAGTAATCAGTTGCGGAATTTGTTCGGTGGTAAGAACGTGAGCAAATAACATCGCATTTGCGATGATAAACATCAACATTACGCTTAATTTTGCAGATTCCAACAATACTTTCGGGCAATCACGCAGTTTTACATCTTTATAGATAAATACCGCCACAAACCACGAATAAACTGCTGCGACCGCTGCCGCTTCAGTTGGGGTAAAGATACCGCTGTAAATACCGCCTAAAATAATCACCATCAACAACAAGCCCCAAATTGCTTTACGGGCTGCGGTAAACCACTCTTTTACTGTCGCACGAGGCTGTGCCGGCAGGTTTTTAATACGAGCAACAACGTAAATAGCAATCATCAATACCAAGCCAAGCATTAATCCCGGTACAACCCCTGCCATAAATAATTTACCAACAGAAGTTTCAGTTGAAGCTGCATATACGACCATTACGACTGATGGCGGAATTAAGATACCAAGCGTACCTGCGTTACAAATAATCCCTGTACCAAAGCCTACCGGATAGCCTGAACGCACCATTCCTGCAATCGCAATTGACCCCACTGCTGCCACCGTTGCTGGGCTTGAGCCTGAAAGAGCGGCAAACAGCATACAAGACATTACAGCTGCAATCGCTAAACCACCACGAATATGACCTACGGTTGCATTCGCAAAGTCAATTAAGCGTTTTGCTACACCACCGGTTGTCATAAACGCACCGGCAAGCAAGAAGAACGGAATAGCAAGTAAGGTATAATGTTCTGAGGTTTCAAATAGTTTGATTGCTAGTGAACTTACGGAGTCTTGGCTAAAGAACATAATAGTAACTGCACCCGCTAAACCGAGTGAAATCGCAATCGGTACACCAAGAAACATTAAGATAAATAACAAGCTAAATAGCACTAAAATTGTCATTATTCTTCTCCTTGTGCGAGTTTCATTGCGTCTTCACTTTCATCTGCTAAGCCAAGCCCCACTTGTTTGCCTTGTAAAATACGCACTAAAATTTCAATAAAACGGATACCGATTAAGGCAAAACCAACAGGCATAATTAAACCCACGTGCCATTGTTTTAGGTGGAATTGATGTAAATCTTCCGCTCCAATATCAGCCACATACATCGCTGAAATCCACTCATAACTGGCTGAACCAATTAAAATCGCATAGGCTAAACAAGCACAGATTGCAATAATACCGACGATTTTCTGCCCGTGGCGGGAAAGTTTTTTCACTAACACATCAACACCGATATGTCCTGCCGTACGCACCCCATAAGATGCTCCAAAGAAAATCAACCAACCAAAACAAGCTTTAGTTAAAGCTACACTCCAAGTCATTTCTTGAGCGGCTTCCATAATCCACTCGCCGAGTGGTTCAGCGAAGCCAGCGGTAAATGGTACAGCTTCGGCTAAATCAAAAAAAACGTTATAAAGGTTGTTAAACATCACATAAGCGAAGGTAACAAGCGTCATTACCATTAACAAAATGGCGATGAAACATTCCTCAAAACGCTCCCAGAACCATTTTAAAGAAGACATTTTTTACTCCGAAAAATAGGATAATCCCAAAATAGAAAACCGAAAGGGCAAATTAAGTGCCAACAAGCGGTCAGATTTATTTAATTTTTTGCAAAATGTAGATCGTTTTGGGCGGACACTGTTATGTCCGCCCTGATAATTGAATAATTATTGGAATTACTGTTTGTTAGATGCTTCAGCCGCTTTGATTAAGTCTGCACCGATTGCATCTTCAAACTGCTTCCATACAGGACGCATTGCTTCACGCCATTTTTCACGTTGCTCATCCGTTAAAGTAACGATTTGTGAAGCACCTGAATCCACGATTTTCTTCTTATCGCTTTGGTTGAGTTCGTGAGATTGTTTATTCACTTCAACTGACACTTCATCTAAGATTTTGGTAAGTTCTACACGTACATCTTCAGGAATTTTGTTCCAGAATTCTGTGTTCACGATAACCATATAAGATAATAAGCCGTGATTAGATTCAGTAATGAATTTTTGTACTTCGTGAATTTTTTGTGAGTAGATGTTTGAATACGGGTTTTCCGCACCGTTTACAACGCCTGTTTGTAAGCCTTGATACATCTCTCCGAATGCCATTTTACGCGGTACAGCTTTTAATGCTTTGAACTGTGCATCTAACACTTCTGAAGCCTGTACACGGAATTTTAAACCACGAGCATCTTTCGGCTCACGTAGCTCTTTGTTCGCAGAAAGTTGTTTTAAATCGTTGTTCCAGTAAGATAAACCTGTAATACCTTTGTCTTCCATTGATTTTAACAATGATTGACCTGCTTCAGATTGCTCAAAACGTTCAACCGCTTTGATATCGTCAAACAAGAACGGTAAATCGAAAATTTGAATTTTTGGTGTGTATTTATCAAATTTAGCCAGTGATGGAGCAAGCATTTGTACGTTATTTAACAATAATGCTTCCATCTCTTTACCATCTGCATAAAGTGATGAGTTTGGATAGACTTCCACTTTCACTTTGCCGTTCAAACGCTCATCCACTAATTTTTGGAACATTAACGCACCCTGACCTTTCGGGGTTTCATTTGCTACAACGTGTGAGAATTTGATGACGATTGGATCGTTAGCAAAAGCTGATACAGAAAATACAGCGGTTACTGCTAATGCTGCAGCAAGTTTTTTGAATGGTTTTAACATAATTCACTCCAAATAGTTAGTGTTTGCAAAAATTGTTCATAATTTGCCTGATTTTTTAGAAAAGTAAACAACAATTTTTAAAAAATATGACATATATCTCAATTTTTTTACATTATTTTTACTTTTGAAGTGGAGTGAAGTGCTTTTAAGAGAGGTAAGGCTGGTTTAAACCAGCCTTGCTATTAATTTCTTGTACCTAATTGGAAGATAACCACTTCAGCTTGGCAACTAAACTTAAAATTGGCATTAAGTTCAAAACCACCTTGTACCGGGTAGATTTCACTCTCAATTTCACAAGGTTCGGATTCAACATCGTGAGCTTTTTGAGTAAATCTTTCCAGTGCAGCTTGAGCTTCAGCTTCTGTTTCATAAGTGCGTTTAATGTTTGCAACCGTTTCGCTGTTATCTAAAATTGAGCCGACGTCAAAGGTGTTGCAGCCTTCACATTCAATGGGTTTATCGTTTTTCATTGGCTAATCCTCATAATTGATAAATAATATCGCTACTTTAAAACTAAATAAGAGCAGGTGCAATCTTCAATCGTCTAGAATTTGATTTAGATAGAATTTTACTCACTTAGGCTTGTTCAGCCCTAAAGGTTTTGCAAATTTTGGAGGAAAAATGACCGCTTGGGGCGTGTGTTATACGCGGTTTTACTTGAGTTTTTTGCTATCGTGTTTACTCTGATGTTGATATCAATTTATGCCTAAAATTTATTAAATCAAACCAATAAAAATCTTTTTTAATCTGTGAAGCTGATCACGGTTTCTCTTAGTTAAATTCGTTATGCTTTAACTAACGTATTAACATAGCAAGAGGGACATTTTATGAAACGTAGTCTATTAAATGCTTTTGTATGTGCTGTAATGTTTGGGGTGAATATGAGCTATGCTCAATCTGAACCTAGAGTTGGCGTTACGATTTATAAATATGATGACAACTTTATGATGTTGATGCGTAAAGCGATGAATAAGGAGATAGAAAATTTCCGTCATCTGAAATGGTTTATGAACGATGCTCAAAATTCACAAGTGAAGCAATTAAATCAAGTCGAAGTTTTACTTAATCATAAAGTGAATGTATTGGCGGTAAATATTGTTCACCCTAATGAATCAAAAACCATTGTGGAAAAAGCGAAAGCGAATAATGTACAGATTGTATTTTTTAATCGAGATCCGAGTAAACAGGCAATGGAAAGTTATGAAAAGGCTTATTTTGTCAGTAGTAACCCGCAAGAAGCAGGCGAAATACAAGGACAACTCATTGCAAAAGCGTGGAGAGCCAACCCTCACTTTGATTTAAATAGAGATGGAAAATTGCAGTTTGTATTGCTAAAAGGCGAATTGAGCGAAGTGAGTACTTTGCGTTCTCAAGCCGTTATTGATGAGCTTAATCGTCAAGGTATTGCAACAGAAGAAGTTTATAGCGACACAGCAATGTGGCGTTCCGCCATTGCTCGCAATAAAATGAACGAATGGTTAGTCGCAAAACGTGCCAATGAGATTGAAGTAGTCATTTCAAATAATGATGAAATGGCAATAGGGGCATTAGATGCGTTAAATGCTCACGAGAAAAAACTGCCTCTCTTCGGTATTGATGCCTTGCCGGAAGCTCTAGCTTTAATTAAATCAGGGCAGATGACCGGTACGGTGCTAAACGATAGTATCGAACAAGGAAAAGTCGTGATACAACTTGCTGCGAATTTAGCACAAGGTAAGCCGGCTACACAGGGCACAGAGTGGGAAAATAGTCCATCTAAAACCATTTATATTCCACATATTGGCGTAAATAAAGAAAATTTGGAGCAGTTTTTAAAATAATTGCAAAAATTTTAATAAAAGCGACCGCTTGTAATCTACAAACAACATTGCAAGCGGTCATTTTTTCGCAAAAATTTACTATCTCTTGATAGAGTAAATATTCAAAACGCTGCCATAGAATTAAAAAATCCTCCACTTTGTCTTAATTCTGTGAGAATGATCACGGATTGTTTTACAAAAATGGGTTATTCTTCGCACCAAGTTGCTTATGGTAAGCAATGAATATGTCAGGATAAACATATCAAAAGAGGTGATTTCTATGAAGAAAGCAGTATTAAGTGCAGTGGCAATGGCAGTAGCATTAGGTGCGACTATCAGTACAGCACAAGCTGAAAATCGTATTGGTGTAACTATTTATAAATATGACGATAACTTTATGGCATTAATGCGTAAAGAGATTGAAAAAGAAGGTCAAGCTCAAAAAGTTCAGTTATTAATGAACGACTCGCAAAACACCCAATCTATTCAAAACGACCAAGTTGATGTATTGCTTTCTAAAGGCGTTAAAGCATTAGCAATCAACTTAGTTGACCCATCAGCGTATAAAACTATTATCCAAAAAGCGAAAGGCGAAGATGTACCTGTTGTGTTCTTTAACAAAGACCCGGGTGCAGCGGCAATTGATAGCTATCCGAAAGCATACTATGTGGGTACAGATCCGAAAGAATCTGGCTTAATCCAAGGTGATTTGATTGCTAAACAGTGGAAAGCAAACCCAGCATTAGACTTAAACAAAGACGGTAAAATCCAATTTGCGTTATTAAAAGGCGAACCGGGGCATCCGGATGCGGAAGCTCGTACCAAATATGTTGTTGAGGGCTTAAAAGAAAAAGGCATTGAAAGTGAGCAAATCTTTATGGATGCAGCATTATGGGATGCAGCTCAAGCAAAAGATAAAGTAGATGCGTGGTTATCAAGCGGTAAAGCGAAAGATATCGAAGTGATCATTTCTAACAATGACGGTATGGCATTGGGTGCGTTAGAAGCAACTAAAGCACACGGTAAAAAATTACCAATCTTCGGTGTTGATGCGTTACCTGAAGTACTTCAGTTAATCAGCAAAGGTGAAATTGCAGGTACAGTATTAAATGACGGCGTAAATCAAGGTAAAGCAGTTGTTCAACTTTCTGCAAACTTAGCAGACGGTAAAGATGCAGTTGCAGGTACACAATGGAAATTGGAAAACCGCGTAGTGCGTATTCCTTATGTTGGTGTTGATAAAGACAACTTATCCGAATTTTTAAAATAATTAGCACTTTATGGCACGAGTGATGATACTCGTGCCTTTTTTTCGAGTTTTCGATATAACAGGGTGAGATATGACAGGCGAAGTACTACTCACAATGACGAACGTTAGCAAGTCGTTTCCGGGTGTGAAAGCGTTAGACCGAGCTAACTTAACGGTAAAATCCCATAGTGTTCACGCCTTAATGGGTGAAAATGGGGCAGGGAAATCAACCTTGCTAAAATGTCTCTTTGGGATCTATGCCAAAGATGAAGGCGAGATTCTTTTTCTCGGCAAACCGGTGAATTTTAAAACCTCAAAAGAGGCATTAGAAAATGGGATTTCAATGGTTCACCAAGAGTTGAATCTGGTAAAACAAGTAACTGTAATGGATAACCTATGGTTAGGACGTTATCCGTTAAAAGGTCCTTTTGTGGATCACGACAAAATGTATCGTGATACTAAAGCGATTTTTGATGAATTAGATATTGATGTTGATCCACGTGAGAAAGTGGCGAAATTATCTGTATCACAAATGCAGATGATCGAGATTGCCAAAGCGTTCTCTTACAACGCCAAAATTGTGATTATGGACGAGCCGACTTCTTCGCTTTCAGAAAAAGAAGTTGAGCATCTGTTTAAAATTATTCAAAAACTGAAAGACAGAGGCTGTGGCATTATCTATATTTCTCACAAAATGGACGAAATTTTTAAAATTTGTGATGAAATTACCATTTTGCGAGACGGCAAATGGGTAAATACCGTTGCTATTAAAGATACCTCTATGGATCAAGTGGTTTCAATGATGGTAGGGCGTGAGCTAACTCAACGTTTCCCGGAAAAAACCAATTTACCAAAAGAAGTGATTCTTGAAGTAGAGAATTTAACGGCAAAAAATCAACCTTCTATCCAAGATGTTAGCTTCAGCTTACGCAGAGGGGAAATTTTAGGTATTGCAGGCTTAGTTGGGGCAAAGCGTACTGATATTGTTGAAACCATTTTCGGTGTGCGAGATAAAGCAAGCGGTAAAATTACCTTAAACGGCAAAGAAATCAATAACCGTAACGCCTTTGATGCGATTAATAACGGCTTTGCTCTCGTAACAGAAGAACGTCGCTCAACGGGGATTTATGCAAACCTAAGTATTGAGTTTAACTCATTGATTTCAAATATGAAGTCTTATCTAGGAAAATTTGGTTTGCTGAGCAATAAAAAAATGAAAAGCGACACCCAATGGGTAATTGATTCGATGAATGTAAAAACCCCATCGCATCAAACGCATATTGGCTCACTTTCCGGCGGTAACCAACAAAAAGTGATTATCGGGCGTTGGCTCTTAACCCAACCTGAAATTCTGATGCTTGATGAACCCACTCGTGGTATTGATATTGGGGCAAAATTTGAAATTTATCAGCTGATTTTAGAGTTAGCAAATAAAGATAAAGGGATCATTATGATCTCATCGGAAATGCCCGAATTACTAGGGGTAACAGACCGGATTTTAGTGATGAGTAACGGTAAAGTGGCGGGCATTGTTGAAACTGCCAACACCTCGCAAGAAGAAATCTTGCAACTCGCAGCAAAATATTTATAGACAAGGAGTGAAGTATGTCTGCTTTACAACAAAATAGAACACTCGATTTTTTTAAACAAAATGCGATTTACTTCGTATTATTAATCTTACTTATTGTGATTATTGTGCAAGACCCAAGTTTCTTGAGCTTGCGTAACTTCAGTAACATTTTATCGCAATCTTCTGTGCGTCTTATCATTGCACTAGGTGTTGCAGGCTTGATTGTAACACAGGGTACAGACTTATCCGCCGGTCGCCAAGTTGGCTTAGCGGCGGTAATCTCAGCCACCTTGTTACAATCAATGGAAAATATGAACAAAGTTTTCCCGAACTTATCCGAAATTCCAATTCCTGTTGTAGTTTTAACGGTTTGTGTGATTGGTGGACTTATCGGCTTATTTAATGGTTTTGTGGTAGCTTATCTCAACGTAACACCGTTTATTGCCACAATGGGGACGATGATTATTGTTTATGGGATTAACTCGCTTTACTACGATGCCGTAGGCTCATCGCCAATTGCAGGTTTTAGCGATGACTTCTCCAGTTTTGCACAAGGCTTCTTCCGCTTTGGAGACTTTAGGCTCTCCTACATCACCATTTATGCTGTGATCGCCACTATTATTATGTGGACGTTATGGAATAAAACCCGCTTCGGTAAAAACGTATTTGCGATTGGTGGAAACCCAGAAGCAGCACGCGTTTCTGGCGTAAACGTACCGCTTAACTTAATGGGTATTTATATGCTTTCAGGCATCTTCTACGCATTCGGCGGTATGTTAGAAGCAGGTCGTATCGGTAGTGCAACCAACAACTTAGGCTTTATGTATGAAATGGATGCAATCGCAGCTTGCGTAGTAGGTGGCGTATCATTTGCAGGTGGTGTGGGTACAATCATCGGCGTAGTAACCGGGGTGCTTATCTTCACCGTAATTAACTATGGTTTAACCTACATTGGTGTAAACCCTTACTGGCAATATATCATCAAAGGTGGCATTATCATCTTAGCGGTAGCAATTGACTCACTCAAATACGCGAAGAAAAAATAATTCATTTTGATTGAATAAACATCGGGGCAAAGTAATTTGCCCCTTATTTTTATGCAAGCGGTTATATTTGAGGAAAAATTTGCAAATACTTTTCGGCTGGATTAAAGTGCTAGACAGGCTTGTTTGAAAACATAGGAGAGATATATGGTTAAGCAAACTAAGTTAGGGCAGTTGGCATTTTTATCGCTTGCGTTTTTTTCGGTTTCAACATTTGCCGCTCATCACGAAATCAAAATGCTAGATAATAATGCAGAAGGCGGTATGGTATTTGAACCGGGTTATTTGAAAGCAGAAGTGGGCGATACAATAACTTTTATCCCAACCGACAAAGGGCATTGGGTAGAAAGCCGTGCGATTCCGGAAGGGGCGGAAAAATTTCTTTCTAAAGAAGATGAAAAATTTACGCTTACGCTTACCCACGAAGGCGTTTATGTTTACTATTGCCCGCCACATCGTACAATGAATATGAGCGGAATTATCCAAGTAGGTAAGCCTGTAAACCGTGAAGCGGCACAAAAAGAAGTCGAAAAAATCGAAAAACGCACCAAAGAAAATTCAGGGCGTTTGTTTGATTACTTCGATCAAATACAGTAAGAAATTCCCTCAGAGATAAGCTTTGAGGGAATTTTGTTATCTCAAAACATCCAACAAACAACGAACCAAAATCGGGTAAAACCTTGTTGTGATGTTCGTCTTTTCCGTTTTTTCTGCCAGCTGAGGTAGCCAAGTCAATAGTTGATTTTTGATGAAATCACTCGCTTCTTGGTGCTTGTTTTGCTCAATAAGTTGGATCAAAACTTCCAAATACACTACAAGATGATCGCTAGGTTCGTTGGTTTCTCGGTTGAGTTGGAGTTTGAAGCGATCTAAATAATGATCCATTTTCGCTAAATTTTCGGAGAGAGTAGGATCAGTTAAATAAGCAGAAGCATAGGGTAGAGCTGAGGATCTGCCTTCAAGCAAAAAGCATTGGGCGAAATCGGCAGCTAATTCTAAACGTGGATTTTCAAATAAGCCGAGCTTTTGAATTTCCTCCGCTAAGGCTTTGCTTTGGGGGGCAAAGCCAATTTCAGCCAGAAATGCAAAAAATTGTTGAAATTCGACCGCTTGTAAGGCTTGTAACTGCTCGTTTGAGAGTTCTCGTGCGAGCAGATTACGCAACCATTGCAGTAGTAGCTTTTCTTCTTTTGCTAATGGCATCATAAACGCTCTACCTCAATCGCTCCGCTAAAACCGTTCGGTGCTGGGGCTTCGCCTTGCCATTTTTCTACATTCACTAGGCAGGTGCTTACACAAGTTGCTTGAGAGAGTTTAGATGAGCCAATATCCAGCGTGAGCGTGTTTGGGCTGCCGTAGGTGTCTAATGCACCGATGGTTTCATCAACAGGTGAATACCAAGCCCCTTCTTGTAATCGAACCACGCCGGTGGGGAAGTTGTCTGACAGTACCGCTCCCACCAAAACTTGTCCTCGCTCATTAAAAACCCGCACTAAATCACCATCTTTAATGCCTAATTTTTCTGCATCTTGCGGATTCATATAAAATGGTTCTCTGCCCTGTACGCTGTAAGTTTCACGTAAACTTTTTGACTCACAAAGCTGTGAATGCAAACGTTTGTCGGGGTGGCACGATTGTAACCAGAAAGGATATTGATCCGATTTCGGTCCGCCGTGTGAGCGTTCTGCTTTTTCGAACCACATTGGGTGTCCTTTGCAGTCATCATAGCCATATTTGGCAATTTTAGTGCTGTAAATTTCAATAAAACCCGATGGTGTGCCTAATGCGTGCAGTTCAGGATCTTCTCGGAAATCTTTATGCCGAACCCAAGCTTTACCTTCGGGGAACAGCACAAAGCCCGTTTGCCAAAATTCATCGAAGGTTTTTGGCATTTCAAATTTGCCTCGATTAGCTCGGCGACATTCGGTATATAAGCGGTTTAGCCAGCCTTTTTCATCAAGGTTTTGGCAATATTCCTCCGCTTTTCCTTCGCCATAACGACTGCATAAATCTTTGAAAATCTCAAAATCAGGGCGAGATTCATACATCGGCTCAACCAGTTTTTGCATCGCAATAATACCTCTATTGCTGTATGAGCCGTAGGTATCAATGTCGTTTCGCTCAAATGGCGTACAAGCAGGCAACACAATATCGGCAAAGCGGCAAGTTGCCGTCCAACTGTAGTTGATAGTAACCACCGTTTCGAGTTGTTGGAATGCCTTTTTCATTTTGTTGAGATCAGATTGTCTGCTCCATTGGTTGCAACCTGTGAAAATTGCCATTTTATAAGGGGCGTAAACAATTTTTTTGCCATTGTAATCAATGGTTTCACCTGCGTGTAGTAAAGAGTCTGTAGCACGGGCAACAGGAATAACCTCACTGTAACCGTTATAATTTTTATTGCCGTATTTTGGTTTTTGATCTTCATCTAGGTTAGACGGGAAAGAACCGGGCGTTGCCGCACCGGAGCTGGAAACACCAATCGAGCTATAGTGATGAGCATAACTAATTCCACCGCCCGGCAAGCCGATTTGTCCTAACATTGCTGCCAGTACTGCTCCCATCCAATAAGGCTGCTCGCCGTGTTGTTGGCGTTGAATTGCCCAGCCGAAAATCAGCTGTGTACGTTTTCCTGCCAGCATACGGGCAAATTCACGGATTTTATCCGCAGAAATGCCGCAAATTGGGGCAGCCCATTCAGGTGTTTTTTCGATTTTATCTTCTGTTTCGCCCAATAAATAAGGCACAAATTTTTCAAAGCCTAAAGTGTAGACATCAAGAAAAGCTTTATCGTATAAATTTTCTTCATATAAAGTGTGAGCAATTGCCAACATAAACGGCATATCTGCCTGTGGATTAACATAAAGTTGCTCGCAACCTAAGAAATTTTGAGTTTTGCTTTTAACCGGATCAATAGAAATCACATTGATTTTTTTCTTCGCTACTTTTTGTTTGAGTTGCTCTAAATATCCATAGGCTTCGTGGGTTTCGCAGTTCCAACCCACTTGTAAATTTTTCACTGGGTCGCTTGCCCAGAAAATCAGATTTTCCGTCTCTTTTAAGATAATTTCCCAAGATGTCCCTTGCGAGTAAACCTCTGTACTGCCTAGCACATAAGGCAGAATGGTTTGCCCTGCACCGGTGGAGTAATCGCCTACCGAACTAACGCTTGAGCCGTGCATCGCAATGGCTCTAATCATATGATTTCCACAACTATGGAACTGCCCGGAAGAACGCCAACCCACGTTCGCCGTATGCAACGCCCAAGGTCCATAATCTTTTTGAATACGTTCCAGCTCTTCATAGAATAAATCTAATGCTTCTTTCCAGCTCACACGCACAAAGCGATTATCGCCACGCTGTGTACGATTGCTGTTTTGGCGGTTTTTAAGCCAATCCACACGCACCATTGGATAACGCACACGAGCTTCGCTATAAAGTAGATCTTTAATGCCGTTAATCATTTCAGATGGGTGTTTATCATACTCAAAAGGCTTGATTTCAGTTAATCGTCCATTTTCCACTTTGGCACGCACAGCTCCCCACTGACAACCTGTGATTTTCCAATCACTTACGGGTGTACTATTGGCTTTTGCTTCACGAGGAACAAGAAAATTCGGCATTGCAAATGCACCAGCCATAATCGACATATTTTTTAAAAACTGACGGCGAGAATGTAGCATAATCTTTCCTCTCTATTTTGTGGAATTGGCATCAGAAGCATTCATTTGAAGATAGCGAAGCACTTGTTTCTGTGTGGCTTCGTCCATATCAGTAAAGCCAACCATACCGTTAAATACAGCAATCCATTCGTTTGCATCGTGCATTTTGGTATCACGCTGTTTGTGGCAAACACTACACTCCGTTTTATAAGTATTTTGTGCGTTTGCCCAGAAATCAGTTAAATCTTGGGTAAATTCTGAATTTTCCACCCATACTTTCATTTTTACCCTCTGCCAGATTAAGCCTGTGTTCGGATCTTCTTTATCTGCCAAAATATCTAATGGTGGGTTATTGCTGATAAAAGATTTTTCAAAGACAGCATCGGTAATATTTTTAGCAAAATCGTGATACCAAATTCGTCCGAAACCTTTGGTTTTTCGCCATAAATTTAGCTCAATTTCAGAGGCTTTTGCCGTTATTTGCATTAGCTTAATTTCAGCTCCTGCTTCTAACTGCCCGATTTTTTGCGTTAAATTTTTATCGGCAAATAAGGGGATAATTTCAGTGGTGTAACTTGTTGGGCTGGCAAAAGAGAGTATTGGCGTGAGTAACCCCAATAGGTAGAGAACGATTTTCGATAATGATTTCATCATAAACCCCACACTTAAATCAGACGAGAAAACTAGGTTATATTTTACACAAATTGAGCAAAAAAGTGTTGATTTACATCATAAAACCGCTTTTATAAAATTTTTGCAAAAAAATCCCAAAAAATGACCGCTTACAGGCTATAATAACCAGCATTTTTCTACCGTTTTTCAAATTAAAGAGTAAATAGTAATGAGCGAAAAATTTAACGTAAAAACTTTCCAAGGAATGATTTTAGCCCTGCAAGATTACTGGGCAAGCAAAGGTTGTACTGTGGTTCAACCTTTCGATATGGAAGTGGGGGCGGGTACTTCGCACCCGATGACCTGTTTGCGTGCATTAGGTCCTGAGCCGATGGCGTTTGCCTATGTTCAACCGTCCCGCCGCCCGACAGACGGTCGTTACGGAGAAAACCCGAACCGTCTGCAACACTACTACCAATTCCAAGTGGTGATCAAGCCGTCGCCGGACAACATTCAAGAACTTTACCTTGAGAGCCTGAAAATGCTTGGCTTCGACCCAACCCAAAACGACATCCGTTTCGTGGAAGACAACTGGGAAAACCCAACACTCGGTGCGTGGGGTTTAGGTTGGGAAGTGTGGTTGAACGGTATGGAAGTTACCCAATTTACCTACTTCCAACAAGTCGGCGGCTTAGAATGTAAGCCGGTAACAGGCGAAATTACCTACGGCTTAGAGCGTTTGGCGATGTATATTCAAGGCGTGGATTCGGTGTATGACCTTGTTTGGTCTGACGGCGAACTGGGCAAAACCACCTACGGCGACGTGTTCCACCAAAACGAAGTGGAGCAATCCACCTACAACTTCGAATACGCCGATGTAGATTTCCTGTTCCAATGCTTCGAACAGTACGAAAAAGAGGCGCAATACCTGTTAGGCTTAGAAAAACCGTTACCACTGCCGGCGTACGAACGCATTTTAAAAGCGGCTCACAGCTTTAACTTGCTAGACGCACGCAAAGCGATTTCGGTAACTGAACGCCAACGCTACATCTTACGCATTCGTGCCTTAACCAAAGGCGTGGCTGAAGCGTATTATGCAAGCCGTGAAGCGTTAGGGTTCCCGGGTTGTAAAAAATAATGACAAAACCGATTTTATACTTCGCCCACTGGTGCCCTGACACCGAACCTTTTGTCGCAGAATTAGAACGTTTGGGCGTGGAATTTGACGAATGCGACATCACAAAGAGCGGTGCAAATTTCAAACCTTTTTTACGCCTGCGTGACCGTCATTCCGCCTTTGATAACGCCAAAGCTAACGGCTATATTGGCATTCCGGCGTTGCTGTTGGAAAGCGATAAAGTGGTGTTGGATTTGGATGAATTAGAAGGGATTTTTGGCTAACAAGCGGTGAAAATCAGCGGAAATTTTGCAAAATGAAACCCTATGCGAAATCGCTTAAACCCAATTCTCAAACGTTGCGGAGTACACAAACCGAAGCAGAACGGCGGTTGTGGTATCGGGTGCGAAATGATCAACTTGGCTTTCGTTTTTATCGGCAAAAACCGCTGTTAAGTTATATTGTCGATTTCTACTGCCCGAAAGCAAAATTAGTGATTGCACTCGACGGCAGCCAACATTATGAACCTGAACATCAGGCAAATGACAAGATCCGAGATGCAGAATTGGCATCGTTAGGATTGACGGTTTTGCGGTTTGATAATTACCGAGTGATGACGGAGATTGACAGTGTGATTGAAGAGATTTGGCTGTATCTTCAATCAGTGGGGAATAGGGTATTTTCTCCGTGAATTTAGTCTGCCAAATCTCCCCCTCCCCTCTTTGCTAAAGAGGGGTGATCCATCAAAGAGAATTTAGAATTCATCTGGCTATGCGATCTTTATGAAGAAAGATGAAAAAAGATGATTAAGCCAGATGAACTACAACTTTACGGCGATCTAATCCCCCTCTTTAGCAAAGAGGGGCTAGGGGAGATTTGGCAGAAATGAACACGGAGTGAGAGGACAAATATATGAAAAAACTATGGTCTGTGATCTTAATTTTTTGCTTTTTTATAACAAGTTGTTCATCAAATAAATCTTCTATTCAAGGAGAAATTACTCACGCTAAACTGAGCGATTATTATGCAGTAGTGAAAATAGATAATAAAGCATATGAATTACGGAGCGGCGGTAAAGTAATTATGCAACGGTTTAAAGACTTTTATCGTGATTATTACCCTAAGGTCGCTAAACAGGCATTAACTCTACATCTTGTTACCAATCAATCTGCTAAGTTTACTTATTCATTCTTTATTGAATCTAATCAGTTAGATCAGGGAACTAGGCTAGAACTCGAAAAATTATATCAAGCCAAACAATATCAAAATCGATATTTAATGGTAAATTTTTCTGCAACCGCAACACCATATTATTATGGCGATGAATTAGAAAATATCTCTGTTGATAAGTATAAATTGGAAAAGCCAATTCCTATTTTAATCACGGAAACAACACCTTTTGCTGAAACAGGTGGTGGGCAAGCGTTATTAATGCTAACAATGCCTATTTGGGCTCCTTTTATGATTTTATTTGGATTAAAAGTTTAAAAAATTAAATTAAGAGAAAAACAAAATGACAACACAAAACTTCCTCGCCGAGATCGGCACAGAAGAGCTGCCACCGAAGGCACTCAAAAAATTAGCGACCGCATTTGCGGAGAATGTTGAACAAGAGCTGAACCAAGCCGGGCTTGCTTTCGAGAAAGTCGAATGGTTTGCTGCACCACGCCGCTTGGCGGTGAAGGTGTTGGGTTTGGCGGACGCTCAACCGAGTAAAGAAATCGAGAAACGCGGCCCTGCAGTGTCGGCAGCGTTTGATGCCGAAGGCAAGCCGACTAAGGCGGCGGAAGGCTGGGCTAAAGGCTGTGGGATTACCGTGGAGCAAGCTGAGCGTATCGCCACAGACAAAGGCGAATGGCTGGTGCATCGTGCGGTAATTGAAGGTCAGCCGACCAAAAATCTATTGGTCGATATTATCTCCAAATCGTTGGCGAACCTGCCAATTCCGAAAACAATGCGTTGGGGCGATAAAACCGAGCAGTTTGTCCGCCCGGTGCATACTGTGACCCTTTTATTCGGTGCGGAGCTGATTGAAGGCGAAATTTTAGGGGTGGCGAGCGACCGTACCATTCGTGGTCACCGTTTCCTAGGAGAACGTGAGTTCCAAATCGACAATGCGGATCAATACCCACAACTACTGAAAGATCGTGGTTCTGTGGTAGCGGATTTCAACGAGCGTAAAGCGTTGATCCTTGCAAAATCCCAAGAAAAAGCGACCGCTTTGGGTGGCGTGGCGGATATTGAAGAAGACTTGCTTGATGAAGTGACTTCACTTGTTGAATATCCAAACGTACTTACCGCCAAATTTGAAGAGCGTTTCTTAGCCGTGCCTGCGGAAGCCTTGGTTTATACGATGAAAGGCGACCAAAAATACTTCCCGATTTACGACAAAGACGGCAAATTGTTACCACACTTTATTTTTGTGTCGAACATCAACCCGGACGATCCAAGCAAGATCATCGAGGGTAACGAAAAAGTGGTTCGCCCACGTTTGACCGATGCGGAATTCTTCTTCAAAACCGACTTAAAACAGAAGTTGGAAGACCAACTGCCACGCCTTGAAACCGTGTTGTTCCAACAACAGCTTGGCACATTGCGTGACAAAACGGCTCGCATTGAAGCATTAGCAGGCGAAATTGCGGCACAAATCGGTGCCGATCAAACCAAAGCGAAACGTGCCGGCTTGCTCTCAAAATGTGACCTGATGACCAATATGGTGTTTGAATTTACCGACACCCAAGGCGTAATGGGTATGCACTATGCCCGTCACGATGGCGAAGATGAAGAAGTTGCCGTAGCATTGAACGAGCAATATATGCCACGTTTTGCAGGCGACAACTTGCCGAACAGCCTAGTGGCTTGCTCGGTGGCGCTGGCGGATAAATTCGATACGCTCACGGGGATTTTCGGTATCGGACAAGCACCAAAAGGCAGTGCCGACCCGTTCGCTCTACGCCGTGCGGCATTAGGTTCGTTACGGATTATCGTAGAGAAAAATTTACCGCTTGATTTAACCGAAATCGTGGCAAAATCTGCTGCTCTGTTCGGCGATAAGCTGACCAACAAAAACGTGGTCGATGACGTGGTTGATTTTATGCTCGGCCGTTTCCGTGCGTGGTATGAAAGCGAAGGCATTGCAGTGGATGTAATTCAATCTGTGCTTGCCCGTCGTCCAACCAAACCGGCAGATTTTGATGCCCGTGTGCGTGCGGTATCGCACTTCCGTGAATTAGACAGTGCCGAAGCTCTCGCCGCAGCAAACAAACGTGTCAGCAACATTCTTGCGAAAGCGGATATTGCGATTGGCGAAATCGATTTGACCGCTTGCGTTGAGCCGTCAGAAAAAGCGTTGGCGGAGAGCGTATTAGCGTTAAGAACCGAAGTGCAACCGCTGATTGCTAACGGCGACTACACTGCGGTGCTTGATAAACTTGCGAACTTACGCCAACCGGTCGATGCGTTCTTTGACGGCGTAATGGTAAATGCCGAAGATCAAAAACTGCGCCAAAACCGCTTAGCGATTTTAAGCACCCTGCAAGGCTTATTCCTGCAAGTGGCGGATATTTCGCTATTACAATAATTTGTAAAATTTTCTTGAAAATAGACCGCTTGCAAGCGGTCTATTTTGTATCAAAATCTGCAAAAGGAAAAAAGATGAAAAAATTACTGCTCTTGCTCTCACTCTTTTTCTCGGCACAAGTTTCATCAAATGAGACGCTTATTACCTTATTTGAATGCACTACGAATAAACAGCAGCATTTGAGTTTGATTGCCTCAAAAGGCCCTATATTGAATTTTATGCGGCAGGGCGAGATGGAATATCAGCAAGATGTTGATAAAGCCTATTTGCACCAATACGCTAATGGTACACAGCTTATGGTGCCACATAACGGTAAATGGTATCTCTTCGAAGAAACCGAGGCGACCACTGGTTTTACCCACGTTGAGTTGGTGGTTCGTAATGCGAAAACCGGGCAAGTGTTGGAATATCAAGAGTGTGAAAGTGATGCTATTTCCCTCATTCCTCGACTCTCAACCAATGATGTAAAGCCGATTCCCGATGATTTGGCGGAATGGTTATTTGAAGTGTCGAATAAATATGTTCCGTAATCAAAGCTAGTAAATTCTGCCTAGCTTGATTAAAATACCCTAGATTTTATAAAAATAAGGAAAACACAATGTCAGTAAAAACCGAAGTTTTATTTAGTAACCATTGGAATGTGCGAGTGAGCGATCCGGGCTTTGAGGGTTCAATCAGCCATTATTTTGAAACGGTTTATATTACGCTTGAGGCTCATATTAATGGGGAAAGTGTGCAATATGAGTTTACTCGCAAGGTGGAAGATGAAGTGAAAATTCATCGCAGTTTTACCGATATTGATGAGTTATTTGAGTTTTTAGGCGAATATTTAAGCCCTGTGGCACTTGGGAATGTGGGTGTCCGCATCGGGCAGTTGGGTTTAGCATAATCCATTTTAGTAGGGACGCACTGAGTGCGTCCCTACTTGCAAATTTTCCCTAAAATATAACCGCTTGTAACATCCATCTATGAATACCACTAATCCCCTTTTCCAACAAACTCAGCTTTATTGGGATTTTCTGCGAATTGAAAAGCAGGTCAGCCCTCATACCTTGAGCAATTATCAACGCCAGTTAGCAGCGGTGAGTGAGTTGTTTTCGCAGGCAGGGATTGAGCATTGGGAAGAAGTGGAAAGTAGCTCTGTGCGTTGGATGCTCAGTCAAAGCCATAAACAAGGGCTAAGTGCGAAAAGTATCGGCTTGCGGTTGGTGGCGTTGCGGCAATGGTTTGTCTATCTGATTAAAGTTGGGCGAATGAGTGCAAACCCGACTTTGGGGGTGAAATCGCCAAAAGTAGGCAAGCATTTACCGAAAAATATTGATGCCGAGCAGGTCGGGCAGTTGCTTGCGATTGAAAGCGATGAGCCAAGTGATTTGCGTGATCTTGCAATGATGGAACTGATGTACAGTTCCGGCTTGCGGTTGTCTGAATTGCAAGGGCTGGATTTGGGCGATATGGATTTATCGGCGAAAGAGGTTAGGGTGCAAGGTAAGGGCAGTAAGGAACGTATTGTGCCGATTGGCTCACAGGCGTTAAATGCACTGAATCGTTGGCTTGAGGTTCGCCTACAGTTTAAGCCACAAGATAACGCCGTGTTTTTGAATAAGCGTGGAGGGCGGTTGTCGCACCGCTCCATTCAGTTAGCGATGAAAAAGTGGGGCGAGCGTCAGGGGTTAGAAAGTCATCTGCATCCACACAAATTACGCCACTCTTTCGCCACGCATATGTTGGAGGCGAGCGGAGATTTACGGGCAGTTCAGGAATTATTGGGGCATAGTAGCCTTTCGACTACGCAAATTTACACTCACTTGGATTTCCAACATCTTGCCAAAATTTATGATTCGGCACACCCAAGGGCGAGAAGAAAGAAAGAGGATTAAGGCTTTATCGGCTCGGCAGGAAGGGTTTTCATTTTGCAGAAGAAATACCAATATTGAATAATCACTAATACTGCAACAGCGATTTTCCCACCAATATGTGGTAAGGTTAAAAAGGCAAATAGCGTAAACGGAAAGGAAATTGCTAAAATTGTGATTTTTTGCTTCATCGTCATTGCCCGTTTCTGATCATATTCTTGCAAATATTTTTTATACAGTTTGGTTTGAATAAACCACAAGTGCATTTTCTCTGAACCTTTGGTAAAACAGAATAAGGCTAAGAGTAAAAAAGGTGTAGTAGGCAGCCCTGGTAAAACTGCACCAATAGCCCCAAGCCCGATGCAGATAAACCCGCAGATAATATAAAGTAATTTCATCGCAATTAATTGTACTTTAGTTTTTGAGAATAAATCGCAATTATACTAAAGGAAGCGAAAAAGGATTTCAAACTATTTCTATGATAGCAAGCGGTTTCTTTTTTCAGATTTTTTGCAAATAGAAATAAAAAAACCTGTTGAATAATCAACAGGTTAAATATGGCGGAGGAAGTGAGATTCGAACTCACGGAGGGCGTTAACCCTCGCCGGTTTTCAAGACCGGTGCATTCAACCGCTCTGCCATTCCTCCGGGTTGAAAGTCTATTAAATTGTTGTTCTCTTAAAAGAGAAAATCTGCTAATAAACATCAGCAGACTTAAATTTGATGGCGGAGGAAGTGAGATTCGAACTCACGGAGGGCGTTAACCCTCGCCGGTTTTCAAGACCGGTGCATTCAACCGCTCTGCCATTCCTCCGTTGAAAACGTTGCAATAATAGAGATTATTGCAATCATCGTCAAGCAATAAATCTTAAATTCTGCTTATTCGTTCTTTTTTTCAGCATAAATTATTTCTTTATCAACCAAACGCCACTTTCAATATGGTGTGTGTAAGGGAACTGATCGAATAATGCTGCTTTTTCGATACGGTGGGTTTGACTTAATTGCTGTAAATTATCAGCCAATGTGTGCGGATTACACGAAATATAGAGAATGCGATCGTAAGCCTGCACCATATTCAGTGTGTCTTGATCCAATCCTGCTCGTGGCGGATCGACAAAAATCGTGTTGCAATCATAATCTTTCAAATCAATCCCTTTTAGGCGATAAAATTCACGTACGCCGTTCATCGCTTGGGTAAATTCTTCTGCTGACATTCGGATAATTTGTAGATTATCAATGCCGTTTTGCTCAATATTATATTGAGCTGATTGCACTGAAGATTTGGAGATTTCCGTTGCTAGAACCTTGCGGAAATTTTCCGCTAATGCAATAGAGAAGTTGCCGTTACCGCAGTAAAGCTCAAGTAAATCGCCCTCACTATTTTGGGTACAACCTCTTGCCCACTCCAGCATTTTGATATTCATTTCTGCATTAGGCTGAGTGAAACTGTTTTCTACTTGACGGTAAACGTAGTGCTTGCTGTCAATCGGCAATACTTCTTCCACATAATCACAATCTAAGGCTATCTTTTGTTTATTTGCTCGCCCGATGATTTGCACCTTAAAGCCTTGATCTTCTAAGCGACTTTTCAATGCTTTAGCTTGCTCAATCCATTCTTCACCAAGCGTTTTGTGATAAAGCATTGATACGGCAATTTCACCGCTTAGCGTACTTAAATAATCCACTTGGAACAGCTTACGAGTTAAGATGTCGTTACCGTTAATTTCTGTCAGTAACGCTTGCATCATTTGATTAATTAGCTCGCTTGCAATCGGAAAGCTATCTACACGATAACGCTCTTTGGTTTCTTGATTAAACATTATGTGGTAAAGCGAGCCCTCATCGTGCCAAACCCGAAATTCCGCACGCATACGGAAATGGCTTGGCTTAGAGGCAAACACTTCTAATTCAGGGGCATTAAAAGGCTTGAGTAAAGCGGTCAAATTTTCGGTTTTTTTTGCAAGAAGAGCGGAATATTGTTCAATCGGAAGTGTCATTTTTTACCACGAATAGAAAATGAAAAAACAAACCACGAATTGCTTCGTGGTTTTATAGCATAAATTTAAGCTTATTCAGCTGCACTGAAATCATCGCCGGCATCGCTACCCGCATTACCTGAAAGGGTGTAAATGCGTTTAGTTTTACTGGTCAGCGTGCGGTATTTTAACCACGCTTTTTCGATATCGCTTTGTGCAATTTCTTCGCCTTTCATTACAGCAACGAAGCGTTTTTCTTCTGCGGTTTTAGGTTTACGTTCGCCTGTTTCTAAAGCCAAGCACGCTTGACCGAACTGCTCTAAAGTTTGTGATTCACGAATAGTGTAATCACCGTGACGAGAAAAGCCACGAGGGTAATTTTTATCATCGAAAAAACGGCGTGTAACGCTAAAACTATCTGCCATAATATGCCTCATTGTTTGAAATTAGGGAAAAGAAAATCGGCATACATTAAACAAAAATGGCGAATAAATCAAGGTTTAATGCAAATTTGGGGTGTTTTTTAATTCCTTACTTTGCAAAATTGTTGTAAAAAGTAACCGCTTGTAATATTGAAATGAAATTAAAAAGAGGAATAAAAACGGTGTTTTATTCCTCTTTATTGCTTATTAGGTATAGATTACCACCAGCCTAACATTTTCATCCATAAACCGCCGACACCAAACCAGATGATAAGTGAGGCAATAGAAACAATGAAACTCACTCCCCACCATTGACCGGTAGTGTTATAACCTGAGCCGAATAAAGCAGGCCCCGGGCCACCGGCATATTGGGTTAGGCTCATTGAAAGGGTTGAAGTATAGCCTAAGCCAACCGCAGCTAACATCGGTGGTGTACCCACGGCGATAGCGGCTGCTAAGAATGCCAAATACATAGCAGAAATATGTGCCATAGCAGAAGCAAAGAAGTAGCGGGTGTAGAAATAAACCAGTACTAAAATGGTAAAGGCAACAGGCCAGCTGAAAATACTAATTGAAGAAGAAATGTGCGTTGAAATCCAGCTTATTACACCATACTTGTTTAGGGCGGTTGCCATCATTACTAATACGGCAAACCAAAACATTGTATCCCACGCCGTTGTTTCTTCGACAATGTTTTTCCACGTCATAATATTTGAGAGTAATAAAATGACTAAGCCGATAAAGGCAGATACAGTTGCTGGAATACCGAAATAGAGATCGCCGACCGTCCATAGGAGTAGTAGGAGAATGAAGTCGAGGGCTAAGATCCATTCGGCTGCACTCATTTTACCCATTTTTTGTAACTCATCTTTTGCCATTTGTGCCATTTTAGGTGTACTTTTCAACTCTGGTGGATAGATGAGATAAACTAAGTAAGGGAGTACGATTAAGCTGATAATGCCCGGTACAAGAGCTCCTAAAAACCACGTCATCCAAGAAATTTCGATACCTTGGCTGCCGGCAAGTTCTGCAATCAGAGGGTTGCCTGCCATAGCGGTTAAGAACATTGTACAAGCGATAGTATCAATTTGAGACACAACAATCGCTAAAAACGCACCTGCTCTTCTTGCTGTTGGTCCTGGTTTAGAATCGTATGTATCTGCGATTGATTGCATAATCGGGTACATAATACCGCCCCCACGAGCAGAAGCAGACGGAATACCCGGTGCAATAATGGTATCAGCAAGGGCTATACCGTACGCAACCCCCATCATTCGATTACCGAATTTAGAAATGAAATAGAGTGCGATACGATGCCCTAGCCCTGTTTTAATCACAGCACGAGATAAGAACATCGCAATCCCGATAAGCCAAATAGTTGAGTTGGCAAAGCCGGAAAGCATTGCGACATCGTCTTTTCCTGCTTTAATCGGGGTAAGTCCTGTTACACCACTGATTACCAGGGCAACTAAGGTTGCCGCACCCATTGGCATTGCTTTAGTAATAATTGCCAAAATGGTTGCAACAAATAATGCGAGCATTCCCCACGCTTTAGGACTTAGCCCTTCAGGTATTGGGCAGAAATAAATTCCAAGCCCGACGATAATAGAAATTAGCAGACCTTTCCATTCAAAGCCTGCTTTTACATTGACTGTTGTGTTTGACATAAAATGTTCTCCATAACTTAAAATATGGGGGAGAGTATCACAACTGTTAGATAATAGAATTGATATTAATCAATAATAGGTAAGGCAGTTAGAAACAAAGGTGAGATTAATGTTTAACCGATTAATCTCGCCTTTGTCTATATGGAATTAACGCTCAATCTTCGCTCTCATCAGTTCAATTAATTCTGCGATCTCGGGCGTTGGAGCCGGCACTTGTAACATTACCCAGCGAAAGAGTTCAGGGTCGGTGTAGCTTAACATTTCAACAAAGGCTTGTTGTTGTGTTTCGGTAAGTTCATCAAAATGATTTTTATAAAATGGCATAATCATTTTGTCTAACTCACGCATACCACGACGGCATTCCCATTCAAGTTTAAAGCGGTTAATTTCTGTCATTATTTTACCTCTTTAATGCGAAGTTCTTTCGGCACTTCAAAGACAACATCTTCTTCATTGCCAGCAAGGGTTTCTACTTCTGTTACACCTAATGTTTTTAAGTGTGAGATAACAGATTGCACTAATACTTCAGGAGCAGAAGCACCGGCAGTAATGCCGATAGTTTCAACTCCTTCAAGCCATTTCGGATCAATATCTTGCGGACCGTCAATCAGTTTTGACATCACGCCCATTCGAGAAGCGAGTTCAGCTAAACGGTTTGAATTAGATGAATTTTTCGAGCCAACTACAAGCACCAGCTGCGATTGCTCCGCTAATTCACGCACCGCGTGTTGGCGGTTGGTGGTAGCATAGCAAATATCGTTTTTGCGAGGACCTTGAATCGCAGGGTATTTCTCTTTTAACGCATCAATCACACCAATTGTGTCATCAATAGAGAGTGTTGTTTGCGTCATAAAGGTGAGCTCATCGTTGTTGGATACCGGCAGCTCCGCAATATCTTCTACCGATTCCACCAAATAAATGCCACCTTCTTCGTTGCTATATTGCCCCATTGTGCCGATGACTTCCGGGTGTCCTTCGTGCCCGATGAGAATGGCTTTTGTACCTTTTTTACTGGCTCGAGCAACCTGCATATGGACTTTGGTTACCAGCGGACAAGTTGCATCAAACACTTTTAAATTACGGCGTTTAGCTTCTTGGCGGACCGCTTGAGAAACCCCGTGAGCAGAGAAGATCACAATTGCATCATCAGGCACTTCGTCCAACTCTTCAACGAAGATCGCCCCTTTTGCTTTTAAGCCATCAACCACAAATTTGTTGTGAACCACTTCGTGGCGAACATAAATCGGTGCACCGTGAATTTCCAATGCGAGTTCTACAATGGAAATGGCTCTATCTACACCGGCACAGAAACCACGAGGGTTTGCTAATAAAACTTTCATCTAATCACTCTTACTTTGTCTTTTCTTTTTTCGTTATAAAGGCTTCTAAAATCAGTAAGCCTGCTCCCACACAGATGGCAATATCCGCCACATTAAAGACGGGATAATGGTAAATATCCCAATAAAAATGAAGAAAATCCACTACATAGCCGTTGTAAGCACGGTCAATCGCATTACCAATTGCACCACCGATAATTAAGGCATACGCAGAATTTTCCAATTTTTTGACCGCTTGATTTTTGTAAAGGGCAAGCACTAAGGCAGCGGAAATCACAACCGCCAGCCCTAAGAAAAAGTATTTCTGCCAGCCTGAATGGTCGGCAAGGAAACTGAATGCTGCACCATAATTGCGTGCATAGGTTAAGTTAAAAATAGGCAAGATATTAATACTTTCGCCAAATTCAAAATGTTGTACCACGATATATTTTGACCAAAGGTCGATGATGATAGTAACTAAGCTAATCCAAAGAAATTTAAGTCCGGTTTTCATTCCATATTCCAAATGTAGGGGCGTACATCGTACGCCCATTTAATTTTGGAGCGTATGTTATACGCCCTGCAAGCGGTCTATTTTACAAAATTTTTTGCAAAATTAAATTGCCTCTTCGTTTTCTTCGCCTGTACGAATACGAATAACACGTCCAACATCATAGACAAAAATCTTGCCATCACCGATTTTGCCGGTTTGAGCAGTTTCCATAATCGCTTCAATGCACTGTTCTTCCAGCTCATCAGGAATCACAATTTCGACTTTTACTTTTGGCAGAAAATCAATGGCGTATTCCGCTCCACGATAAAGCTCGGTATGCCCTTTTTGTCTGCCGAAGCCTTTGATTTCAGTAATGCTCATACCGCTAATGCCCACGTCTGTTAAGGCTTCACGTACGTCATCTAATTTAAAAGGTTTGATGATTGCTTCAATTTTTTTCATCGTTATTCCTATTTTTCTCTACGAGCTGATTTTGGACGGAAACTTTCGCACACTTGCGGATTGGTTTCGACATAAATTTCACTTAAAAGTTGTAGGCAATACGGTACGGCACTGAAAATGCCTTTGACTAACACTTTGCCGTTTTCATCTTTTACCCCTTCAAGCGTTTCTTTAATTGCTTTCGGCTGTCCGGGTAAGTTGAGAATTAAGCTCTCATTGCGGATAACACCTACTTGGCGAGAGAGAATTGCGGTTGGCACGAAGTGAAGGCTTACTTGTCGCATCTGTTCGCCAAAGCCCGGCATTTCTCGATGAGCAACGGCAAGCGTAGCATCAGGGGTAACATCACGTTTTGCCGGACCTGTTCCGCCGGTGGTTAAAACCAAATGGCAAGCGTGGTTATCCACCAAATCAATCAAAGTTTGCTCAATGAGCGGTTGCTCATCGGCAATCAATCGGCTTTCTACCTCAAAATCATTGCATAATGCAGTTTTTAGCCAAGCCTTCAATTCGGGAATACCTTGATCTTGGTAAACCCCTTGTGAGGCTCTGTCAGAAACAGACACTAAACCGATTTTCAATTTTTCTTTACTTGGAGATTTACAAGCGGTCATTTTTTCTCGCCTTTTTGCAATTGTAACTCTTGTTTATCTTGTTCACTTAAATTTGATAATGCCATATTAAAACTACGCTCAACCGTAACTTTACGAGGATCTTCATCTGGCAAGAGCTTTAACATCATTCCCCACGTCATCGCCGCCATTTTGAAATCTTCTTTTTCAAACGAGTGGAAAGCAAGCAGGCTTAACGCATCAAAATTGGTGTGATCTTGACGGATAATCTCTTTTAATAACGTTTCGCCTTGTGTTTTATCTTCCGGTGCTTCGGAGAAAAGTAGAAGCTGAGCGTGGCTTAATTTGTAAGCTAAATTATCCGGTTTTAGCTGAGCGGCTTTGCTAAACGCATCGTGAGCTAATTGACCGTCATCTAACGCCATACCGATTTGCCCGAGCATATACCATTTCTGATCATCGTTTGGATTTTTCTGCAAATCAACGCGTAATGCCATTGCAAATTGGTTCATCTCTTCGGTTGAAAGCGGATTTTTATCTTCTGATTTCAAGCGTTCGTAGAAATAGTCTAATTTTTGATGGGTAGTATCTAGCATTGAGTTTGAAAGCCACGAACCGACATTACTATAAATCGCAAAACTAATGCCGCCTACAAACAAAATCAATGAAACAAACCACGCCTTGCCGAGCTTTAATTTTTCACCTTGAACGGGCTGAGTGTTTTCAGGAATGTCGTCTAATAAATTTTGTTGTAGCTCTAATTTTGTGCGTTCAGGATCGTCAATAACGCCTTCATTTGCTTCGTTTTCCACTTCTTTTAAGCGATCAAAATAGAAAGCTTTATTTAAACTATCGCGTTTGCTGGCATCAATTTGCTTATTCTTTTTAAGCAAAGGATAAAACGCCACAACACAGACGATTAGAGTAATAAAAATAATGGCTATCCAGAAACTCATTTGTTGTCCTTATTTAAAATTTGGTTAAGACGCTCTTGCTCGTCTTGGTTTAAATGCTGAATTGGTTTTGCAAAATTTTGCGAAGAATTGACCGCTTGCGGTTTCGCTTTCTTGCGGCGGAGTACAAAACCAAGCCCCAGTGCAATTAAAATTAACGGCAGAACCCAAAGTATAAGCGTTGCTGGTGTCATCGGCGGATTGTAGGTAACAAAATTGCCGTAACGTTCAATCATATACTCCACCACTTCATCTTTGCTTTTCCCTTCTTTGAGTAACTCTAAGGTTTTTGCACGCATATCGGTAGAAATTGTTGCATTTGAGTCCGCAATATTATTGTTTTGGCATTGCGGACAGCGTAGTTCTTGAATTAAGGCACGATAATCCGCTTCTTGTTTTGGATTATCAAATTTATGAAGCTCAACAGGAGCAGAAAGAGCCACAGAGCTTGCAAAAATAAAGAATAGGCTAAACTTTTTCATCGTTTTCATCACTCTTTTAATTTGTCATAAATCGGTTTTAGCACGTTATTCCACACTTGGTCGTTTACATCGCCTGCGTGGCGGTATTTGATGATGCCATTGCCATCAATAATAAAGGTTTCCGGTGCACCATAAACACCTAAATCTAAGCCGAGTGAGCCTTTGGGATCAAAAATAACCGCTTTATATGGATTACCGTAAGCGGCTAAGAATTTAATCGCTTTCGGGCGTTCATCTTTATAATCAATGCCGACAATTTCCACTCCTTGTTTCGCTAAAACAGTAAGGTATTCGTGTTCGGCGTAACAAGTTGGACACCACGTTGCCCACACATTTAATAGGCGAGGCTTGCTTGTTTTAACCACATCTTGATTAATTTGCTCTTTTTCATCGAGTAAAGATTCTAGGCTGAAATTAGGAATGGTTTTACCGATGAGGGCAGATTCTAATTTTTTCGGATCATCGCCTTGCGAGTTGCGAGCAAGTTGAACCAAAAATGCCACAGATAATGCCAAAAAGAGAATTAAAGGAAGTAGAAATTTTTTGTTCATTGTTTATGCCTAATATCAATCACTCTCAAAGTTGTTAGCTTACCAAAAAATAGTCGAATAAGCATTGATTTAAATAAAAAATCCGTTGAGTTGTATTCAACGGATTTTAAGGTATTACAAGCGGTCGAAAAAGTTAAATTATTTGCGTAATTTTACCGTTTCAATGGCGTGATCTTGCCCTTTTATCAAAATGAGGTTGGCTCGTTCACGGCTCGGTAAAATATTTTGGCGTAAATTCAAACCATTAATTTCTTCCCAGATGGTTGAGGCAGTCTCAATCGCTTCTTGTTCCGATAATTTTGAATAGTGGTGGAAATAAGAGTTCGGATCAGCAAAGGCACTGCGGCGGAATTTTAAGAAACGGTTGATATACCATTTCTTTAAGAGATCTTCTTCAGCATCAACATAAATTGAGAAATCGACAAAATCAGATACAAATACATTATGTGGGCTGGAAGGGTAGTTCATTCCGCTTTGTAGCACGTTTAGTCCTTCTAAAATCACAATATCAGGTTGATCAACTACATTAAATTGATCAGGAATAATGTCATAAGTTAAATGCGAATAGATGGGGGCTTTCACATTACGCTCGCCCGATTTAATATCAGATACAAAGCGAATGAGGCTATGAATATCATAAGATTCCGGAAAGCCTTTTTTCTTTAGTAAGTTCTTTTCAGTAAGCGTTGCAAGCGGATATAAAAAACCATCGGTAGTAATTAAATCGACTTTTCTCTCTTTAGGATAATGCGAAAGCAGAGCTTGCAAAATACGGGCAGAGGTACTTTTACCAACCGAAACACTGCCGGCAATACTAATAATATAAGGCACTTTCGGCGTTTCAATGCCAAGAAAACGGTGTAAAACGGTCTGACGTTTTAAATTCTCTTCTATATAGTATTGAATTAAACGGGCAAGGGGGAGGTAAATAGTACGTACTTCTTCTAAAGAAAGATCTTCATTAAAGCCTAATAATGGTTTTAAATCTTGCTCGGTGAGCTTTAATGGCACGGATTTGCGTAAATCTGCCCATTGTTGGCGATCAAAAGTGAGAAAAGGAGTAATTTTTGTGTTTTTTTCAAGGCTCATAGCCAAAATCTCAATTTTTTGATGATGAATAAATCGGTTTAATACTCAAATTAGGGGCATAACTATACAATATATGAGACGCTTTTGCCGTATTTATTGACATAAAACCGCCTGTATTTTACAAAAAATAGCCATTTTGTATATTTAAAAGTCGAAAGATTGATTTTTTTAATATTTTTAAAAAAAATACTTGCACAGCGTTAAAATTTCCCTATAATGCACATCACTTGCTTACGACACAGCAATGCCGACTTAGCTCAGTAGGTAGAGCAACTGACTTGTAATCAGTAGGTCACCAGTTCGATTCCGGTAGTCGGCACCATTTTTGCTTTAAACGTAAATAAGTATTCAAAATATCGTGGAGGGGTTCCCGAGCGGCCAAAGGGGGCAGACTGTAAATCTGTTGGCTCAGCCTTCGAAGGTTCGAATCCTTCTCCCTCCACCATTTCTGATTTTTGAATCGTGCAGGACAGACGAATTTAGAACAGCGGGCATCGTATAATGGCTATTACCTTAGCCTTCCAAGCTAATGATGCGGGTTCGATTCCCGCTGCCCGCTCCAAACGCTGATATAGCTCAGTTGGTAGAGCGCACCCTTGGTAAGGGTGAGGTCGGCGGTTCAAATCCGCCTATCAGCACCACTTCTTCTAACTTCACTCTTTCCTATAAGTTTCAATTAGTATTAATTTCTACATTATGGTTAATGGGTTCTTTTGTTCCATTGTAACCGTTTTTGTTTAAGAGGCTTTTAGAAAATGTCTAAAGAAAAATTTGAACGTACAAAACCGCACGTGAACGTGGGTACAATCGGCCACGTTGACCATGGTAAAACAACTTTAACAGCAGCAATTACAACTGTATTATCAAAACACTTCGGTGGTGCAGCTCGTGCATTCGACCAAATCGATAACGCACCGGAAGAAAAAGCTCGTGGTATCACCATCAACACTTCACACGTTGAATACGATACAGCAACTCG
>NZ_JBAJJM010000015.1:0-2818 GCF_036880405.1 Mannheimia indoligenes
AATTCGTCAAACTAGACAAGCAAAACCCTAAAATGAGTTCGCACGAATATGGCGAATATGCCCGAGCTTGTTTGGCTCAAATGGAAGAAGATTACAAATCTTTTGGCTTTACGATTAGCGATATACCGAACGAAGATTTATTGCATTACTGGGTGTTTTTAACAGGCAACCAAAGCAATAAATCGAGCTTTGGCAAGCGGTCAGATTTTGTGAACGAGTTGAAAAATCGTGGGTATAAAATCGTAGATTGTGAACTGGTGAAACTTGATAATTAAAGCCTTTGTGCATAAAATAGAAAGGTCGGAGGCAGGTTGCGACCCTACCCCCTTCCTAGCCGTTAGGCTATTTTGTTAAACACTGCAAACAGTAGATCTAGTATCGCTAATACTCTTATACTGATTGCCCCAACTAGCAATAAAGCTAGAATTGTCAGAGTAATAATTTCTGATGTTTTCACATAAATCACCCCCTTAGCACTATAAGGCTAAGCGGCTAGGCTCACACTATAACGGTAGTGCGAGCCGCCGCCATAGTGCGGAAGTGATTGTATCATAAACCGCCCTCGCTAGGCGGTTTTGTTTTTTGAAACCGGTGTAAGTGTTGAAACTCGCTTTCAATACTTACACCGGTTGAGCAAAGGAGCAAAGCGACTGCGGTAGCCATTATGTTTGAATTAAAAATCCTGTTCTACAATGTCCTTATTTTCTGTATTTTGATTGCCGGCATGTATGTCTATTTGAAATGGCAAAAGAAAAAACGTATTGAAAAAATGCTTAATAAAATGGAGGCAAGTTATTTAAAATATGCTCCGCCTAACGCAAGTGAATTGTTAAAGAAAAGACAAGCAGAATACGCCAGAAAATACCCTTTAAAAGCACTCAAAAGAAAGATAATCTCTAAAATAGAATGGCTTTTCTGAATCAATAACAACAGCCAAAGCTCAAAAAACACTCAAATTTAGATGTTCTAGAACCTGCCTAGACTGGCTCTAGAACATCAAAGGGTGTCAAACCCTTGTGGCACAATAGCCAGTCTAGACCCTATCCAGAGATGTTCCACACCATCAAATTAAGAGATTAATTTTTGAACTAAAATTTCGTAGAGCGTTGATGTTCTTGCGAATATAGGGCAAATTTTAATTTGCGTGTGGTGTGTAATTACCTAGAAAAAATAACTATCTTCTCTATGAACTGGTAGATATATTTTTGATGCTCTTTTATCATAAAATCGTGTTGTTGATATGGGGCGATCATATGCCTAATTCCGTATTAGAAAATGCAAAGTTATGCAATATCAACCGCATAAAATGATTTAACATAACCACATCTTACACGCATTTCTATGAATAAAAATGCAATCCGCAAGCATTGCGTGTGGTGTGCAAGGGGGAAGTTTCCCCCTTGCATCCCCCTCCCTTTTCAATCAAAAGACGTACTAAATTAAAAAAATCTTAAAATCCATTTAAAACGCTCTAAAACGCATTTTAAGCGATTTTTGATATTTACCCTTACTAAAACATACCTAGCTAGCTATCGCACTCGCTATTCTCGTTTGATGAACCCTAGCAACTACGAAAAGCAAGTTTTCGCAGTTGTTAGGGTTTCTTTCTAAAAGATTACTGATTATATTCAAGTTCAAAATGAAAGTAGGTTTTAATTGTGATTTTGAGTTTAAATTTAATTTTTTGAAGTAATTTCATTTTTCGGTATTCCTTATATTTTATTAATCTATTTATTTTTAACTTAAGGAAAAGTAGATATAAAAATCAAATTTTTAGCTCAAAATTTAAGCGATTGATTAATTTTTTTTAAAAGATAGAAAAATAGGGCTGAAAGCCCTAAAAAGAGCCGAAGGCTCTATATTTTTGTATTCTTGTTTGTATCTTGTTTGTAGAATTTTGCTTTCCTTGTGGCACAAGGTTTTTGAGATTTATATGTGGACAAATTTATTGTTAATGTGGACAAATTTATTGTTATATGTGGACAAATTTATTGTTAATGTGGACTTGATTTTATTTATGTCCATATTTTATTATAGACACTGATTTTTCCCTATCCATATTAACAATAAATTTCTCCATATTAAGGTTGAATTATGAGCAATGACCTGACTATTTCAAAAGCTAACACCTTTGTTGAAGCTAGTTACTCTATGACGCTTGATGAAATGCGTGTTCTGTCTTTAACTTTGGGGGTATTTAACCCAGAAAATCCAAAATGTGGGTTTGATTTAACCGTAGCTGATTTTTGCAAGCATTTTCCTGACGTCAATCCTGAAATTGCTTATGTTCAGGTACAAAAAGCTATTCGCAAAATTTCTAGTCGATGGATGACCTTGCAAAATGATGACAAAATTTTGCATGAGGTGGCTTTTGTTACCGATAGAATTTACTTCAAGAAAGAAGGTAGGTTTTATATTGAGTTTCACGAAAAGCTGTTGCCTTACATTGCTCATTTGAAACGTAAATATACTGAATATCAACTTGTAAATATCGGGGCATTTAACAGTACGCACGCCATTCGCCTTTATGAGCTATGCTCTCAATATCGTGATACAGGTTGGCGACAAACAAGCATAGAAGATCTCAAAGACTGGTTGCAAGTTACTAATAAATATTCGCTATATGCAGATTTTAGAAAACGAGTTATAGAGCCTGCCATTAATGAGATCAACGCTAAATCTGACCTGCTTGTTGATGCTGAACCTATCAAGCGTGGTCGCACGATTACAGCGTTAAAATTCAAAATCCAAGTAAAGAAAAACGTAAATAAAACCGAGCAAAAACGCAGACCGTTTCCACATAAAAACAAGTTTGGAA
>NZ_JBAJJM010000016.1:0-49945 GCF_036880405.1 Mannheimia indoligenes
CCTTTTCCTTCGCTAAACGTTCTGCTTCCATTTTCGCTTTTTCTGCTTCTTTTGCCAAACGCTCTGCTTCAGCCTTCGCTTTTTCTGCTTTTTCTTGTGCTAAACGTTCCGCTTCTGTTTTTGCTTTTTCAGCCTCTTTTGCCAGACTTTCTGCTTTTTCTTTTGCTTTTTCAGCTTGTTTCTTCAAGCGTTCCGCTTCCACTTTTGCTGTATCAGCTTTATCTTTTAGCTGTTGCTTTTGTTCCGTAATCTTCTGCTCAGGCGATTTATGATTTGAACCACTACCTGAACCACCGCTACCACAAGCTGTTAAACCAATTAAGATCAAACTTGCTAAGGTTAATTTTTTAATACTCATAATTTGTTCCCTTTAATTAAACAAAAATTTAACAAAAATAACTTTCAGTTATATAGAATAACCATAAGTTATATTATAAACCCAAAAATACATTTCCATATAAAAAATAATGTTTTTTAGACATCTGGTACAATGAGTTTAAATAGGGTAATTCACTTAAAAATATGCTATCACGCTTAGCCCAAACACATCAGCGATACTGTGGGCTACCCAAAACGGAAATAGATTTTTCTCTTTTGAGCGGGAGTAGAGGAGATAAATAATTAAACCAAGCCAAATTCCTAATCCTAAGGCGGTTTCTAATCCTTGATATGTGTGAAAACTGACACGAATAATAAGTGAGTAAAGTACCGCCCACTTCAAATAATTAGGCTTAACCGCAAGGCAGATACCTAGAAAAAATATCTCTTCATAAAAGCCGTTCAGTATGGCATACAATACCGTTGAAAATCGAACCTCTCTTAATACATTTAAAAATGAGACAGAATTATCAGAAACGTAAAATCCATAAATTACAGCATAATAAAGATCCATTGCGAGTGATAGTAAGATAAATAACCCAACACCTTGTAAAACCGATTTTAAAGATGGCTCAATATGCCATGGGCTAAAGTTAAAATTCCGCCATTTTAAATAGCAAAATGCAGCTATTAATAATCCAAGTTGGGTTATAAATGCTTGATAATTTTGTGCATTCGAAAAAGTTAAATTCTCTTCTAACGTAACTGTTTCTTGACTTAGCAATAAATATTGTGAAAAAGAAGTATAAATTGCTAATCCGAAAAAGATGATGGTTAGAACAACGAGATCCAATATATTTAAGTACGCTCTTTTCATTTTTTTCTTGTTCTCCTTTGTAAATTTTTCATAAAAAAAGACCGCTTGTTAAGCAATCAGCCTTATCATCTAATGCCTCCACATAACTAATAAGAGGTAATTATCGTCCTTAAGATTTTATTAGTCAAAAATAGAAACATTAAAAAAAGTATGGATATTATACATTCAATACGCTAATTATGAAAAACTTCAAAATTTAGCTTACTTTTTTTCAAAAATGTGGCATAAACCACATTTTTCATTTTCGCTTACTGGTAAAATTTAGTGAGTTAAAATTTATGAAAATTTGAATAGGCACATAAGAATGAGCGAACAGTTTGAGTTGCCGAAAAATGGCACAGTTCGGTTATTGCAGATAACCGATCCGCATCTCTTTTCTCACACAGAGGAAACTCTGCTCAATGTTAAAACGGTTAAAAGTTTCTCAGCGGTCATTGAGCAGATACAAAAACAAATTGAGCAAACGCAACAAGGTTTTGATTTAGTTCTTTCAACGGGGGATTTAATTCAAGATCATAATATCGCTGGCTATCACTATTTTGCTCAGCTGACCGAGCCCTTGAAAACGCCAATTGTTTGGTTAGAGGGTAATCACGATGTTCAGCCAAATATGACCGAAATTTTGGGTGAATATTCACATATTTTGCCACATAAGCAAATTTTAATCGGCGAGAAATGGCAGCTTCTTCTATTAAATACACAAGTTGCCGGTATGCCTTATGGTGAACTTTGTTACCATCAACTGAAATGGTTAGAAGAAAAATTGAATGAATACCCTGAACGTTTTACTTTAATCGCATTGCATCACAATATTCTGCCAACAAATTCCGCTTGGCTTGATCAGCACAGCCTAAAAAATAGTGATGAATTAGCAAAAATTTTACAGCCGTTTAATAATATCAAAGGGATTGTACACGGACATATTCATCAACAGGTAGATGATATTTGGAATGGTATTCCTATTTATGCAACGCCTTCAACTTGCATTCAATTCAAGCCGAATTGTGATCAGTTTACCTTAGATTTATTGCCTCAAGGCTGGCGAGAAATTATACTCCACGAAAATGGTGCGATAGAAACCACCGTCAAGCGGTTAAATTCCAATGATTTTTTACCAAATCTAAATGCTCTTGGTTACTAAAAAATAATAGCCCTCAATGTTGATTTGAGGGCTATTTTCTTTTCAGAAGTTATTTTTTCTCTTCTGTTTTTTTCATTAAGTCATCAGGGATAAAGCCTTTTTGAACCGCTTCCATATGTGGAAGATTGTGAGCGATCCCTTTGTGGCAGTCGATACAGGTTTTATTTTGCTCTTGTGCCAATGCGTGCATTTGCTGTGCCACTGTTTTTTGTTGAGTGAAATCCATATCTTCAAAGTTATGGCAATTACGACACTCTTGTGAATTATTCGCTTTCAAACGCTCCCATTCACGGGCAGCCATTTCACCACGATGTGCTTCAAATTTCTCTTTGGTATCCACTTTACCGGTGTAGTGAGCATATACTTCTTTAGCTGCAATAATTTTACGTTTCCATTTCGGGAAAAATTCGTGTGGAACGTGGCAGTCTGAACAAATCGCTTTCACACCACTGCGGTTTGAGTAGTGAGCCGATGCACGGTATTCCGGCACAACATCATTCATATGGCAGCTTGAGCAAAACTCTTCCGTATTTGTGTAAGCAAGCCCTGCATTAAAGCCACTCCACGCAAAAATACCACCTAATGCAGAAAGTAGAATTACTAAGCCAATTGCCATTCTACTTGGGCGACGTAACCAGTTAAAAAATCTTCTTATCATTGCTTACTCCTTATTTACCTTGCGTTTGTCGTACAGACTCAAATTTATTTTGAACAATCGGGTTTACGTTTGTTTGTTGCACGTGGCATTGTAAACAGAAGTAACGACTTGGCGATTCAGTTTGGAGTGCCTTACCATCACGGTTAGTAAAGTGGCTCTTAGGTAATGGTGTTGCACCTGTTACTTTTGAAGGCTCAACTGCGTGGCACGCCAAACATTGGTTCACATTTTTACTCACTTGTAAGCCACGAATGCTATGTGGAACAAGTGGTGGTTGGAATGGGAAAGTGGTTGGAATATTTCCTACATCTTTTTGTGGGTTATGAAACCCGGGGGCAACACTTTCAGTTGTATCATCAATAGAGCCAGACAACTTCGGTGCTTCTGCCATTGCAAAGCCGGTCATTGCGGCTAAAATTAGGGCAAGATATTTTCTCATTTGAGGTTCACTCCATTAAAATGCTTGTTTTCAAACAAAGCTAAATTTAAATATTCTTTACATCAATACTGCCTTGAAAACGTGTTCCAAAGGCAAAAACTTTTTCGGCACAAACGTCAATACAACGTCCGCAGGTAATGCAATCTTTCGATAAAATAACAGTGCTATCTTCCGGTTTACCGTGTAACGGCACTCGAAGCACTTGTGGCTCAGGGCAAACGTTATAGCAATCCATACAATTATCACAACGATTACGATCAACCACCTTGACCTTGATTAGGCTTTTTGCACCAATTAGCGCATAAGTTGCACCAATCGGGCAAAGGTGTCCGCACCAACCGTGTTCAACCACTAATAAGTCGAATAAGAACACCACTAACACCAACCAAAGTGTTGCTCCTAAACCAAACACAAATACTCGACCTAATGCTGCTACAGGGTTAATCCACTCCCATAATAGCGTGCCGGAAATCGCACTACCGATTAAAATCACAGCTAAAATGATATAGCGTAAACCGCGTGGTAATTTTGCACTTTGGCGAATCCCTAATTTACGTCTTAGCCAAGCAGCTGCATCAGTTACCATATTCATCGGACAAACCCAGCTACAAAACAGTTTGCTACCGACAATCGCATAGAATACAACAATAATTAATGCACCAATCAGCACCGTCCATTCAGGTTGATATCCTGTTGCCAGCACTTGTGCGGTCATTAGCGGATCTGTCATCGGTACGGTATCGAGCAATAAACTGCCACTGTAGTTACCTTTTAAAATCCAAAAATTCCAAAGCGGACCACTCATAAACATTAAAATAATGCCAAGCTGAGTTAATCGTCTTAAAATCAAGAACCGATAAGCGTGCCACCAACCTAATTTCTGACGAGCTTCTAAGCCGGCATCTCTTGGTGAATTTGCTGCCATTATTTCACCCCCTTCAGATTTAAGTCTAAGTCAGGGAAATGCTCAGGTGCATCAACCGTCGTTGAATTTGGCACATAATCCTGAGTTGCACGGCTTGGCGTTGCAACTCTTGCACCCGGCTTAACTTCCATATGTTGATAAACCGGCTCGTGTAAACCTTCCGGCATTCTCGCATCGTAAGCTGGGCGTAAACCGTCCGGGTGTACATCTTCAATCAAAGATTTACCGGCATTTTGTTTTTCTTGCCAGCCTAAACGGTAATGACGACCAAGTAATCCTTTCGCTAAATCCATCGGTAATACTTTAATAGCCGCTTCTTCTAATACGCAAGCCTGTTCACATTTGCCACAACCTGTGCAAGCATCCGAATGCACGGTTGGAATTAATTTTGCGTGGATGGAGGTTCTGTCGTTATGTATTTTTTCAAGTGTAATCGCTTTATCAATTAAAGGACAAACTCGATAGCACACATCACAACGCAAACCTTGCCAGTTCAAGCAAGTTTCGTGGTCTAGCAATACGGCTAAGCCCATTCTTGCATCATCAATATCTTTAAGCTCTTCGCTCAAAGCTCCGGTCGGACACGCCTTCATACACGGAATATCGACACACATTTCGCACGGTTTATCACGTGCAATGAAATATGGTGTGCCGGCTTCCACAGGGGAAATTAATGACGCTAAATGCAGCATATCGTAAGGACACGCCTGCACACACTGCCCACAACGGGTACAAGCACTTAAGAAATCTTGCTCTGCCAATGCTCCCGGTGGACGTAATGCTACACCTTGACGAGCAAAACTTTGCTGTTGTTGCAGCCCTAAAATCACCCCAACACCACACACACCTGCTGCGGTGCGGGTAACATTTTTTAAGAACTGACGGCGATTTGGATCCAGTTTCATCGTGGGTTTCCTCTTAATTCAAGCGGTTGGTTTTCGACAATTTTTTGCAAATTTGACGATTTCTGTAGGGACTAATTGCAATTAGCCCCTACGCTAAACTTGAAATTTTGCAAATTTTTATGAAAATTTAACCGCTTGTGATGGACAAATAATAATTTGTCCCTACGGGGTATAATGTCGGGCGAAAGAATTCGCCCATTCACATTAAGCCTTAACCACTTTAACCGCACATTTTTTGAAGTCGGTTTCAAATGAAATTGGGTCTGTTGCATCAAGGGTTACTTTGTTAATTAACTGACCTGCATCGAAGAAGGTTGAGTAAATTAACCCTTCTGGACATTTATTACGACCACGCGTATCTAAGTTCGATACATACTCACCACGACGAGAAATCACTTTTACTTTGTCGCCATGACGTAAACCACGTTTTTTCGCATCTTCTGGGTGCATCCACACAAGATTGGTTGGGAATGCTTTGTGAAGTTCTGGAACACGACGGGTCATTGTGCCTGTGTGCCAGTGTTCAAGCACACGACCGGTACAGAACCATAAATCGTATTCTTCATCCGGTGCTTCCGCAGGAGCTTCATAAGGCACACCTAAAATAATCGCTTTACCATCCGGCTGACCATAGAAGTTCACGCCTTCGCCTGCTTTTACATACGGGTCATAGCCTTCACGGTAACGCCATAAGGTTTCTTTGTATTCGCCTGTTTTTTCGTCTTTCACTACAGGCCAACGTAAACCACGCACTTTATGGTACGTCTCGAAGTCTGCCAAGTCGTGTCCGTGTCCGCGTCCAAATTGAGCATACTCTTCAAATAGCCCTTTTTGAATGTAGTAACCGAAGTGATCTGCTTCATCGTTCATATAGCCCGGAATATTGGTTGGCACTTGGTAGCTATCTACTTTACCGTTGGTGTAAAGGATTTCGTATAACGTTTTGCCACGTAATTCAGGGGCTTTAGCAAGTAACTCTTCCGGCCATACTTCTTCTACTTTGAAATATTTAGAGAATTCTACAAGTTGCCAAGTATCAGAACGTGCATTTGCCGGTCCTTTCACTTGCTGACGCCAGAATTGGGTGCGGCGTTCTGCATTACCGTAAGCACCTTCTTTTTCTACCCACATACAGGTTGGAAGAATTAGGTCTGCCGCAACGGCTGAAACTGATGGGTACGGATCTGAAACCACAATAAAGGTTTCAGGATTACGCCAGCCCGGGAAGATCTCTTCGTTGATATTCGGACCACCCTGCATATTGTTCGTACACATCTGCCATAAGAATTTCATTTTGCCATCTTTTAATGCACGGCTTTGTGCAGTAGCGTGATAGCCCGGCACATCCGGAATTACACCTGCCGGCAATTTCCACGCTTTCTCAACAATTTCACGATGTTTAGGGTTTGTTACCACCATATCTGCTGGTAAACGATGGATAAATGTACCTACTTCACGAGCTGTACCACAAGCTGATGGCTGACCTGTTAGAGAGAATGGTCCACAGCCTTCTAATGAAATTTTACCTGTTAATAAGTGTACGTTGTACATCATATGGTTTACCCACACACCACGAGTATGTTGGTTAAAGCCCATTGTCCAGAATGAAACAATTTTTCTGTTTGGATCAGCATACATTTCCGCTAAGGCTTGTAACTGTTCTTTCGGCACACCCGAAATACGGTGAGCTTCATCTAATGTATAGGGTGCAACGATTTTCTTAAATTCTTCAAAATCGCTGTCATACATTTTGCCCGCTGTTTTAGCGTTAGTATTTTGCTGTAATTTATGTTCAGGACGTAAACCATAACCGATATTGGTTTCACCACGTTTGAATTTAGTGTGTTTATTTACGAAATCCCAATTTACTTTATCGTTTTGGATAATATAGTTAGCGATGTAGTTTAAAATTGCTAAGTCTGAGTGTGGTTTAAAGATAATCGGCGTATCTGCTAACTCAAATGAACGATGCTCGTAAGTAGACATCACCACTACACGCACGTTGTCATTTGATAAGCGACGATCTGATAAACGGCTCCATAAAATCGGGTGCATTTCCGCCATATTTGAACCCCAAAGCACAAACGCATCGGTTTTTTCAATATCGTTATAGCAACCCATCGGTTCATCCATACCGAAAGTACGCATAAAGGCAACCGCAGCTGATGCCATACAGTGGCGTGCATTCGGGTCAATCGTATTAGAACGGAAACCACCTTTCCAGAGTTTAACTTTTGCATAACCTTCAAAAATGGTTGTTTGACCTGATGAGAACATACCTACTGCATTCGGACCATCACTTTTAATGGTAGCTTTGATTTTATCTGCCATTACCGTAAATGCTTGTTCCCAAGAAACCGGCGTGAAATCGCCGTTCTTATCAAATTTACCGTCTTTCATACGAAGCATAGGTTCTTGCATACGGTCTGCACCGTACATCATTTTTGATAAGAAATAACCTTTAATACAGTTCAAACCACGATTTACTTCTGCATCCGGGTCGCCTTGTGTCGCAACCACTTTGCCATCTTTTGTACCCACAAGTACACTACAACCTGTACCGCAATAACGGCAAGGGGCTTTATCCCAACGAATACCGCTATCATCAGCTTGAACGCTTTTCACAGGAATCATAATCCCTGCCGCAGCAGCTGCAGCTACCGCTGCATTTGCCTTCATAAAATCTCTACGATTCAGTTCCATAATACTGTCCCACGTTTGCTTCAAAAATAACTTGTTACTGTTCATCGATATAGTTTGAGATTAAAGAGACCACAATCACACCTTTAATATCTCTTACTTGATCGATACGATCGGAAAGGGCTAAATGCACATCACTTTCGATCGTTACGACTAATTTGCCTTCTTCCGGTTTTTCCCCGTGAATTTCGGTATACGGAATATTCAGAATTTCGGCTTTAACGTCTTCCAATTTTTCCGGCTTTGCTTGCACTACTAAACTACAAACATACCAGTTTTCGTTTTCAGATAATTTTTCACTCATACTTCATTTACTTGTTGAATATGGATGGCACTTGTCGGACAAATACTCAAACAAGCCCCACAACCGTTACAGCTTTCTAAATTTAATACCATTTGAGCAATACCGCCTAAACTTGGGCGGAAGCGGATCACTCGCATTTCACAACTGTCGCCACAACTTCGGCATTCTGTTCCCAGTTTCAATAAGCAACTGTCTTGAATTTCAATTTTGTGGCTCCAAGCCTGCTCCGAAACAACTCGGAAAATATCGGCTTCGCAAGATTGCACACACTTTTCACAAAACGTACACTCGCCTTTACTAAAATCGACTTCAGGATAACCGCCCGCCCCTTTTATAATAATGTTTGTTTCACAAGCCTTAATGCAGTTATCACAAGCGGTGCATTTTTCTAAAAAATTTGCTAAATTAGCCCACGGTGGACGAATTGGTTCATAACCTTGCCGGCTGACTTTTTCACTTTTTAGTGAATCCAAAAATTGCCCTTGTAAAAAGCTACGGCGAGGAAGTGATTGATTAGGATTATTGGTCAAGAAAACACCATTTTTAATGCCATTATCATAGGCTAAATTATCCAATGTTCACTGGTTATCGTTCATTCCTCAAATGGGGTATTTGCTTAAGTATTCACCAAAACATTGATTTCCATCAAAGAAATTTTCATTGAGATCCTCTATTAGCCACTAAAAAGATAAAAGGTAAGAAAATGAAACATCTCATTATCTATGCTCACCCCAACCCGAACAGTTTTAACCACGCAATTTTAGAAAAAGCGGTTGAAGCCTCACCAAATAATGTGATAGTGCGAGATCTCTATCAGCTTAATTTTCAACCTAATTTAAGTTGGCAGGAATTTCACCAAAGCATTTCGCAGCAATACGCTGAAGATGTAACAAAAGAGCATCAATATTGGCGAGAGGCGGATGTTATCACCTTAATTTATCCGCTTTGGTGGATGGGGTTTCCGGCAATTTTAAAAGGCTATTTGGATCGGGTTTTAAGTTATGACTTTGCCTATCGTAACGGCGACATTGAAAGCATCGGCTTGCTTACAGACAAGAAAATGCAACAATTTGTAACGCTCGGTAATCCGAATGAAAAATATGAAAGAAAAGGCTTTTTGGCTGCCTTTGAACACACTTTGGGGAAAGGGTTATTTGAGTTCTGCGGCATTAGTGAAGTACAAATGCACTATTTTGGTGATGTTGGCTTGAAAGAAACCGATTATGCCGCCATCTTGCAAGAAGTGGAGCAATCTTGCAGGGAAATATTGAAATAAACTTGCAAAAAATAAGATAAAAATAACCGCTTGCAGGCTGATTTGAGGCTTACAAGCGGTCGAATTTCAAAGAAATTTTGCCAATTGTTTAATCAATCGGCGGAACGTAAGTCCCGTTCACAATGGAATCTTTAATGCGATCTGCCTCTGCTAACACCTGACCTAACAACGCTTTCACGTTCTCGAGAGTGGCAATCGGGCTTAAGGTCGTCATTTTTAACGATTGATTATTGCCGACTTTGGTTACGCCAATATTCGCCTCACCACGAGCAAACAGCTCATCAGCCACGTTTTGGTTCAATGTATCCACAAATTCTGCCGGATAGCCTTTCGGCACAACACGGAATAAGACTGAGGCAAATTGTGCCGGTACAAGCATTTCCAAGCCTTCGGTTGCGGTGATGTACGCTTCCACCTCTTTTGATAAATACACTCCGTGATCGATCATTGAGGCATAAAGATCTTCGCCTAATGCTTCCACCGTAAACCACAGTTTCAACGCATCAAAACGGCGAGTGGTTTGCAGTGATTTCGCCACTAAGTTCGGTACGCCGTGTTCTTCGTCATATTCTGAGTTGAGGTAATCTGCTTTGTAATCAATAAAGCGATAGTTCGCTTGATCTTTTAACAAGAACGCCCCACAGGAAATCGATTGGAAGAAATGCTTGTGGAAATCGAGCGTGATTGAGTCTGTTAATTCGATGCCATCAAGGAAATGACGGAAATCTTTCGATAATAATAACGCTCCGCCCCAAGCGGCATCAACGTGTAACCACGCTTGGTATTCGTCCGCCAATTTGCGGATCGCTTTCAAGTCATCAATCGCACCGGCATCGGTTGTACCTGCGGTCGCCACGATGCAAGCCACGATTTTGCCATCAGCTTTCAAGTCTGCTAAGGTTTTGGCTAACGCCTCTAAGTCCATTTGAGCATTAGCATTTGACGGCACAGTGACTACCGATTGGAAGCCCATTCCCATCATCGCCATATTTTTTTGTACCGAGAAGTGTGCATTTTCCGAGCAAACTACTTTCACATTTTTCATTGCCTCAGCAGGAATACCATTCGCTTGCACCGACCACTCAGAGCCATCTTCGTTTTTCCAACGGTTCGCAATCGCCCAATCACGAGCCAACAACACGCCCATTAAATTCGACTGCGTACCGCCAGAAGTAAACACTCCAGCAGTACCTTCGCCATAGCCGACTTTTTGGCGTAACCAGTCAATTAAATGCTCTTCCATAATCGACCCAGCCGGGCTTTGATCCCAAGAGTCCATTGATTGGTTGGTCGCATTAATCAACACTTCGGCAATTTGGCTGGTAACCATTGTCGGGCAATGCAAGTGAGCCAGCGAGTGTGGGTGGTGAACTTTAAGGCTTGGGTTGAGGAAAATCTCCACTAAATGCTCAAGAGATTTTTGCACCCCCACGCCCTCTTTAGTAGGCTTGAAGCCGTCAATCAAGGCTCGCATTTGCTTGATCGAACCGCCGGTGTACATTTTTTCATTTTTTAGCCAATTTGAAACCGCTTGCACCGCATTGTTCATTGCGGTTTCATAATCCGCAATAGATTGTGGATCGCTACAAAATAGCGATTGTCTGTGTTTGGAAATATCTGTCATTTTTATTATCTCATTCAATGCTATATACAATTCAAGCGGTCAAAATTCGCAAATTTTTTGCAAAATATGACCGCTTGCATTATCAAAAATTAACCACGTACCGCTTTCACAGCTTCGGCTACAGATTGTTTGAAGCGTTTGATAAACTCTTCACATTCTGCTTGGGTAATATTTACCGCACAAAGCACACGCACAACATTACCACCACGTCCGCCACGTTCTAGTAATAGACGGTTTTTGAAACAGTATTTTTGAATCGCTACCGCTAAATCACAATCACGTGGGTAAGCACCTGTTGCATCTTTTGACTGGCGTTCATCAACAATATCGATCCCCATCATTAAACCTTTGCCACGTACATTGCCGATACAAGGGAATTCTTGGCTTAATTCACGTAAGGCTTGGGTTAAGTATTCGCCTCTCTCTTTCGCATTTTGAGCAAGGTTTTCTTCACGCATAATTTTTAACGATACATAACCGGTCGCCATCGCTAATTGATTACCTCGGAATGTTCCCGTGTGCCCTGCCGGCTGCCACGCATCAAACTCTTTTTTGATCGCTAATACCGCTAATGGCAAACTACCACCAATCGCTTTTGACATCACCACGATATCCGGCTCAATGCCTGCGTGTTCAAAGGCGAACATTTTACCTGAACGGCAGAAACCGGCTTGAACTTCGTCCACAATCATTAAAATGCCGTGTTTTTTCGTTACTTCACGTACTTTTTGTAAGAAGCTGATTGGAGCAGGCACTACTCCACCTTCACCTTGAATAGCTTCAAGAATTACGGCTGCCGGTTTTACCACACCACTTTCAACATCTTCGATGAAATTTTCAAAATAGTGCTCAACTGCTTTTGCACCTGCTTCACCGCCAATACCAAACGGGCAGCGGTATTCGTGCGGATACGGCATAAACTGTACGCCCGGCATTAAGCCTTGCACTGCATTTTTCGCACTTAAATTACCGGTTAAAGATAATGCACCATGTGTCATACCGTGGAAACCACCAGAGAAAGCAATCACGTTGCCACGACCGGTGTAGGTTTTTGCTAATTTGATTGCCGCTTCGTTAGCATCAGCTCCTGTTGGACCGGTGAATTGCAGGATATATTGATCTTTCGGGAAAAATGAAAGTAATTCTTCCGTGAAAGCATCTTTTAATGGTGTAGTAATATCTAAAGAGTGTAAAGGTAAACCACTGTCTAAAACATCTTTAATCGCTTGGATTAATTTAGGGTGGTTATGCCCTAATGCAAGCGTTCCTGCACCTGCTAAAAAATCGAGGTATTCATTGCCTTCAACATCGGTTACCCAAACGCCCTGTGCTTTTTGGTAAGCAAACGGCAATTTACGTGGGTAACTACGCACATTTGATTCCATTGCATCTTGGCGATCTAAAAAGTACTGATTTGAAGCCAGAACGGCTTGAATAGGAGTTTTAATTGTCATTGAAATAAACCTTCTAAAAGAGGTGAAAAAAATAAGTCGGGTGCCTTGCGGAGGAAGCCTAAGCTCTCGAATCCTGAAAGACTCGGTGCCTTGGGGCATTTGACTCGCTACTTATTAAAAAAAGCGTTTCAGCTTTTTTGTTTTTACCCTATATACCCGAAAGAAAGGATGGGATAGGTTGGAAACAGACTTAAAATGTAGGGCTACATTTAAGAGGCGTAATAATACCTTTTTTTTCTGAAAAGGGAAGGTATTTTTCTCTAAAAGTAAAAAACCCAGCATTCGCTGGGTTTTAAATCTTAAAGCAAAATTATTTGATTTTTGCTTCTTTGTAGATAACGTGTTTACGCACAACTGGATCAAATTTTTTGATTTCCATTTTTTCAGGCATATTACGTTTGTTTTTATCTGTTGTGTAGAAATGACCTGTTTCTGCTGTAGAAACTAAACGGATTTTTTCACGAGCACCTTTAGCTGCCATTTGTTAGCTCCTTAGATTTTTTCGCCACGAGCACGGATTTCAGCTAATACTGCATCAATGCCTTTTTTATCAATAATACGCATACCTTTCGCTGTTAAGCGTAAAGTTACGAAACGGTTTTCGCTCTCAACCCAGAAACGGTGAGTGTGAAGGTTTGGTAAGAAACGACGTTTAGTCGCGTTCATTGCGTGTGAGCGGTTGTTACCAACTGCTGGACGCTTGCCGGTTACTTGGCAAACTCTTGACATTTGAATTTCTCCAATAATTTTAAGCTTAAAAATGGTTCGGGCTATCTCACAAAAGGCGTTGCTCAACCAACCCCTCCGATTTTGATTGCCTCGTCAGGCATTAACCCGACCACAGTCTATGTAATAAAGACTGCGGATTATACAGTCTTCATTTGTTATATTCAAGCAGAATTTATATGCGTATCTTTTTACTATATTCAGAAAAAATGTTCAAGTTCGAACAAAACAAGCGGTAATTTTGTAACAAAATTTTGCAAAAACTTAATGAGTTTGAATATCTAACTTTTCTTCCTCGAACGAAAAATAATCCCCTTTACCCACAATAATATGATCCACAAAACGAATATCGACCAGCTCACACGCCATTTTTATCTTTTTGGTTAAACTTCTATCCGACTCGCTAGGTAAACAAGAACCAGAAGGGTGATTATGTGCCACAATAATTGCCGCTGCATTATATTTCAAAGCTCTTTTAATAATTTCTCGCGGGTGAACCGCTGTTTGGTTGATCGTACCAAAAAACATCTTTTCTTTATAAATCAAACGATTTTGATTATCCAAAAACAATACCATAAACACTTCACGCTCTTCTTCCTCCAATTCCGTTTGAAAATACATTATTGCCATATAAGGGGCTTGAATCATCTCACTAAATTCCATTTGTTGAGCCAAATAGCGTTTAGTCATTTCTTTGGAAGCTTGTAACTGAATATATTTCGTTTTACCTAATCCATAAATTTTACAAAATTCATCAATATCGGCATTGAGTAATTGACGCAATGAACCAAACACCATTAATACGCTTTCTGCCAATGTCATTACAGGAACATCTTTTGTACCTGTCCGTAGGAAAATTGCTAATAATTCCGCATCTGTTAAAGCTGCTGCCCCGTGAGTTAATAATTTCTCACGCGGCATTATCGTTGGCTCTTGAGAATCTTCATCAAAAAAATCGTTCATTTTTTCCTCCATCAATTTCGTTAAGCATAAAAGAGCCAACCTTTACAGACAAAAGGATTTATTCAATTTTTCGAGCCAGATCGCAAAAATAGTTTTGTTGTGAGCAATTACTTATTCCGTTAAAATAGGCAAAAAATCCAAGTCAAAGGAAATTAGGATGTTACAAAATAAAAAAATTTTAGTGGGCATTACAGGCGGAATTGCCGCTTACAAAACCATTGAATTTATCCGCCACTTAAAAAAGGCAAATGCGGAAGTACGAGTAGTCTTAACCCCTGCCGCAGAGGCTTTTGTAACGCCTTTAACCTTACAGGCAATTTCAGGTAATGCCGTTTCTACTTCCCTTCTCGACCCTCAAGCCGAGCTGGCAATGGGGCATATTGAATTAGCAAAATGGGCGGATTTAGTGGTAATTGCCCCTGCAAGTGCTGATTTTATCGCTCGGCTGCGAGTGGGAATGGGAAATGATTTGCTCTCCACCATTTGCCTTGCGACTGCAAGCCCTATACTGCTTGCCCCTGCAATGAATCAACAAATGTATAAACAACTGGCGGTACAAGAGAATATCACTACGCTCATCTTTCGCGGGATGCAATTTATCGGTCCTAACAGTGGCTTCCAAGCCTGTGGTGATGTAGGAGCCGGGCGTATGTCTGAACCCGAAGAAATCTACCAAGCCGTGCTGGCTCACTTCGCCCAAAATCAAGATTTACAAGGCTTGAACGTAACTATTACCGCAGGTCCGACTCGCGAAGCTATCGACCCTGTACGTTATATCAGCAATCATAGCTCCGGCAAAATGGGCTACTCCATAGCCAAAGCCTTTGCTGAACGTGGGGCGAACGTAACGCTGATTAGTGGACCGGTGAATTTACCGACACCCGATAATGTTGAACGCATTGATGTGCAATCCGCTTTAGAAATGGAGCAGCAAGCGGTCAAATTTGCTCAAAAATCTGCAATTTTCATCGGCTGTGCGGCGGTGGCAGATTATCGAATGGCGGAAGTTTCCAACCAAAAAATCAAGAAAACCGATGACAGTAATGAACTCACACTCAAACTAGTCAAAAACCCCGATATTATCGCTAATGTCGCCAATCTTGCTGAAAATCGTCCGTTTGTGGTGGGCTTCGCCGCCGAAACGCAAAATGTTGCAGAATATGCCAAATCGAAGCTCGAACGCAAAAACCTCGATATGATTTGTGCCAACGATGTGTCAGGTGGGCAGGTGTTCGGGCAGGATCAAAATGCGTTGCACTTGTTCTGGAAAAACGGCGAGAAAACCCTCCCGCAGGCAGATAAAGGCAAACTGGCGGAAAATTTGGTGCAGGAGATTGTGGAACGCTACCAAAGCAAATAAATGTATTTTATACAAGCGGTCAAAAACCACTAAAAATTTGCAAATTGAATAAAGATGGGAGCTTCAAATGGCGAAAAAAATATTGATAACCTTAGGCGTTATTTTTGTCTTGGTGGCACTTGCTGTGATGGTATTTTTCCACCTGATTGGGCAAAGTTTGGGGAAAGTTGATCCAACCCCGAAATTTATCACGACTGAGCCGATGACAGCCAAACATCTGCCATTGCCTGTGGAAACGACAATTTTCTATGATGGCAATAAAACAAGGGCGAAATATGAGCAGGAAAAGCCCTTAAAAGAGAGTGCGATTATAAGTATCCATTTACCTGAACCCTTGATGTGGGGCGAAATGCCCGTGACAGACTTCTCAGATTACAATACGCATCTACTTATCAGCCCGATTTGGGAAGCTAAGATAAAGCCAAACCACCGCTTTTTTGAGCTATGGCGTGAATGCAATTATCATCTTGCCTTTCGTGTGAAAGACAATGAAAGCTGGCAGTTTAACCCTCACAACTTTGAGGTTTCACCTGACTTTGGCTGTGGCTTTAGTGAAAATTTCAAGGCTGGCTCGCCGAAAATGCAGGAAATGATCGAAGCGTGGCAAGATTTGCAAAAAAACACCAAAAAGTAACCGCTTGTATCAGGAATATCATCAATGAAAAAAATCATCAGCATTGCACTACTTATGCTTTCATCAACGGGGTTTGCGAATAGCCCGATTAAAGCCCAAACAATGAAATTGGTGGATAACGAGGCGAAAAGTTTGGAGCTTTGCCGCCAGTTACCGAAATGTGGGAGTTTAGTGAGGTTATACCAAGCAGCAAATGGCGACCTCTACTTGAGCGATGGCACACCTCAGTTAGCCCTTTTCCCGAAAAGTAATGGCTATAAACTGAAAAATCATTGGGATTTTTCCAATTATCAACATCGGGCAGGTAATTTTGCTGAGCTAGAAGCAGAACCCCATTATAGCATTGCTCCTGCTCTTTACCCTTTGGCAGAGGGGAAATGGGCAATAGCGTTAGAGAAAGCCTGGTCTGAAATGTATTCGGGCGGTTCTCGTAGTGCCAGTTTTGCCGATTTCTTACAAATCAATGAAGACAACAGTTACCAACTCGCATTACAAGCCATTTACTTTTATGAAGGCGAGATGATTAGAGCCTGTTTTAGTGAAGAAGATGTGCAAAAATTACACCAATGCCACGATACAGCAGATACGATTTTGAAAATCCGCTATCAAGATGTCGGCAAACCTTACTACCAATGGCATTTAACCTATACGCAAACAGAGCAGCATTCTACAGACAAAAAGCCGCGTAAGCTCAAAGAGTGGACGAACACCGTAATGCCATTTGATAAATGTAATGTGCAAGCATTATGCGATGATGAGGAAGATTAGAAAATTTGCTTTTATCGCAAGCGGTCAAAAATGAACAAAATTTTACAAAAGGACAAATAATGAAACAGATCGATTTAAAAATTTTAGACAGCCGTATCGGCACGGAATTTCCTCTCCCGACCTATGCAACAGAAGGCTCCGCAGGCTTGGATTTACGAGCGTTAATTAATGAACCGCTTACGGTTAAAGCAGGCGAAACGGTTTTGATCCCAACAGGAATTTCAATTTATATTGCCGATCCAAACTTAGCAGCAGTGATCTTACCCAGATCGGGCTTAGGGCATAAAAACGGGATCGTGTTAGGCAACTTAGTTGGCTTGATTGATAGCGACTATCAAGGTCCGCTAATGGTTTCGCTTTGGAACAGAAGCCAAGACGATTTTACCGTGAATGTGGGCGACCGTATCGCTCAGCTTGTTTTCGTCCCAGTAGTTCAGGCAAATTTCAACATCGTGCAAGATTTTGAGCAAACCGAGCGTGGTGAAGGTGGTTTCGGGCACTCCGGCAAGCAGTAAGTAGTAGGGTGAGCAATGATAGAACCTAAAATTAAAATGCCGAAAAAATCGGTAGTGGAACGTCGCCAGCAGGTACTGGAAGTGTTAATCGGTTTGTTAAATTCTGAAGATGGGATGCAACGTGTAACTACCGAGCGTTTAGCTGCGGCGGTGGGCGTATCGGAAGGAGCGTTGTATCGCTATTTTCCAAGCAAAACAAAAATGTTTGAAGCACTTATCGAGAAAATCGAGCAAACGCTAACCAGCTACATTCACGCCAATAAACGCCAAGATAGCAGTGCAAATTCAGTACGTGCCATTCTTTACACTATTTTGGAATTTGCTCGTAAAAATCCTGGCGTAACTCGCATTCTGACAGGGCACGCCTTAATGTTTGAAGATGATATTCTGAAAGTTCGTGTCGCCAAATTCTTTGATAATTTGGAATTACAATTTTCCAATATCTTGCAACTCAGCAAGCTGCGTGAACGTAAATCCTTTGAAGATGAAAGAGCGTTGGCAGGTTATTTGGTAAATTTCTGCGAAGGGCAATTTTTACGTTTGGTTCGCTCAAATTTCAGCTATAACCAGCATCAACATTTTGAAAAACAGTGGGCATTTATCAAGCCTTTATTTGATTAATTATGATTATACCTTGGCAAGACTTAGAAGAATCCACATTGCATAATGTGCTGGATTCTTTCATTTTACGAGAAGGCACAGACTACGGTGAAATTGAGCTTTCTTTGGCAGAAAAAAGAGCTCGCTTACTCGCCCAACTAAAGGCAGATAAAGTGGTCATCGTTTGGTCTGAATTGCACGAAAGCCTTGATATTAAAGACAAAAAATCTTTCTTAGGCTAATAGTTAATTTCGTGCTAGAATCTCGAAAATTTAACCTAGTATAAAGAGTTATAGGAAATACTATGCAAGATATGACGCTCTCAACAGCACCACTTGAAAATGTAACACCTCCGCCCTCGATTCACGATCCTGCGGTTGAGTGGTTTTTAACACATTGTCATATCCATCGTTATCCTGCGAAATATACACTAATCCATGCAGGAGAAGATGCTCAATCACTTTTTTACATTGTTAATGGTTCGGTATCGGTTTACATTAAAGATGATGAAACCAAAGAGATGCTTTTAACCAACTTAGGTACGGGTGAATTTGTAGGCGAATTAAGTCTGTTTGAAGAAAAAGTGCAACAACGCACCGCTTATGTTCGAACTAAAGGAGCGTGCGAAATTGCGGAAATTTCCTATAAAAAATTCAAACAACTTGTGCATTTAAACCCTGATATTTTGATGTATTTATCGGCACAAATGGCTCGCCGTTTACGCCAAACTTCACGCCAAGTGGGAAATCTCGCCTTTTTAGATGTGGCAGGACGTATTGCTCAAACATTACTCAACTTAGCCAAAATGCCTGATGCAATGACTCACCCACAAGGTATGCAGATCAAAATTACCCGCCAAGAAATCGGGCAAATGGTCGGCTGCTCGCGTGAAACTGTTGGACGCATTATGAAAATGCTGGAAGACGAAGGTCTAATTTCTGCACACGGCAAAACCATTGTCGTATTCGGAGCAAGGTAATACTAAATGTAGAGGTGGGTCCTGTGCCTGCCTCAAATCTCAATTGCAAAATTTGATAAAAATATTACCGCTTGTAATTCCCACTTCTTAACGTAACCTAATAATGATGAAACACAGTTTAAGCTCTTTTCACACGTTCCACTTGCCTGCAAACGCCACGCAAATTATTGAATTTACCAGCGTTGAACAACTACTCACAGAATGGCAAAAAGCTTTTAATGCTCAAATGCCGATTTTAATTCTAGGGCAAGGTTCTAACGTCTTGTTTTTAGAAGATTTTGACGGTGTAGTCTTAGTTAATAAACTAAAAGGGATCGAACACCGTGAAGATGAACAATTCCACTACTTGCACGTTCAAGGTGGGGAAAATTGGCACGAATTAGTGAAGTGGACATTAGCACGTAACATTGCAGGCATTGAAAATCTTGCGTTAATTCCTGGTGTGGCAGGCTCTGCCCCAATTCAAAACATCGGAGCTTATGGCGTAGAGTTTGAGCAAGTATGTGATTTTGTCGAAGTGATAAATTTACGTACAGGCGAACGCTTTACGCTTTCAAAAGAAGAATGCGGTTTTGGCTACCGTGAAAGTGTATTTAAACACCAATATCGTGATGAATTTGCGATTATTTCCGTTGGTTTAAAATTTGCTAAAGCGTGGCAGCCTGTACTGACTTACGGCTCGCTTACTCAATTTGATCCGCAAACCGTTACGCCCCAACAAATTTTTGATGAAGTTTGTGCCGTTCGCTCCTCAAAACTACCGAACCCGGATGAATTTGGTAACGCAGGCAGTTTCTTTAAAAACCCGATTATTTCACCTGAGCAATTTGCAGATGTACAAGCAAAATTCCCAACTATTCCAAGCTATCTACAGCCCGATAGCTCAATCAAATTAGCCGCAGGTTGGTTAATTGACCAAGCAGGCTTAAAAGGCTTACAAATTGGCGGTGCAGCGGTGCATACTCAGCAAGCCTTAGTCTTAATCAACAAAGAAAATGCCACAGGAAAAGACGTTGCGGAATTGGCAAAAACCGTTCGCCAACGTGTGCGTGAAAAATTTGGAGTGGAAATCCAGCCTGAAGTACGTTTTATTGGCAAAAATGGCGAAGTGGATAGCGAGCAAATCACTCGCTAAGAGAGGTAAGAATGAAGCTCAACCAAGCCCAAATTCAAGAAGCACTACTCTGTGGACAAGCCATTGTATTTGATGAAATTGGTTCAACCAACGAGTATTTACTCACTCATCATCAAACATTAGAAAATGGCTCAATCTGCCTTGCCGAAAAACAGACTGCCGGGCGTGGTAGACGTGGGCGAACGTGGTATTCTCCGGCAAGCGAAAATCTCTATTTTTCCATTTTATGGCATTATCCAAATGAAGAAGCAGCAAATCTGCCATCACTTAGCCTTGTAGTAGCGTTAATTATTGCCGAAAGCCTCTGTGCACAAAATGTGGATGATATTCAAATCAAATGGCCAAATGATATTTACTATAAAGGTAAAAAAATGGGTGGTATTTTGCTGGAAAGCCAAGCCACTCGCAATAGCTTAAATTTAGTGATTGGCATTGGTTTAAATTTGGGTATGACAAAAGTGGACGAAACCATTGTTACCCAAGCGTGGGCGGATTTATCACAATATCATTTCGACCGCAACAAACTAGTCTGCCATTTAGCCTTTGAGTTGCAAAAAAATCTCAAAATTTACCCGCTTGTCGGCTTCTCTCACTACGCTGAACGCTGGCAAAAATTCGATATTTTCTACAATAAACCGGTGAAATTAGTAACAGAAACCAGCGAAATTCACGGCACCTCACTCGGCATTAACGAACAAGGCGAGTTAATCCTCCGACAAGGCGAAACCATTCAATATTTCGGTATTGGAGAAATGTCGCTTCGGGCAGATTAGCTTCTTACAAGCGGTTAAATTTTCCATATTTTTTGCAAAAAATAGGAGAAATATGACCGCTTGCAATTCAAAGAATTGCTATAATCCCTTTATTTTGAACAATCGTAAGTAGCTTTAATGCTGCACCACTCGGTTTTTTGATCCCTCTTTCCCAATCTGAAACCAGATTTTTGCTTACATTTAAATAATGAGCAAAAACACTCTGAGAAAAGGCTTCTCTCTCCCTAATTTGTCGAATTTCTTCAGGTGCAAGAGGTTTAATCGGCGTTAAGCATAATTTATCAAAACTTCTCATTGTTTTTTTAGGAATAATACCTACCTCGTGTAGATCACTTGCATTATCGTGCAGCATTTCTAATATATTACTTTTATTCGTCATCTGATATTTCCTGTTTGATTTCAATCAGCTTATTATTTTGTAGCAATAAGTTTAGTTCATCATCTGTTAATTGTTGATATATTTTTGATAGGGCTTTCAACGCTATAAATTCAGCAGCAGACAAATTTTCTTGCTGATTTTTCGCAAAACCTGCAACAAAATAACTGCGATTATTTATTTGATAAAAAATAATCATTCTATAGCTACCTGAACGTCCACGCCCGTTGGTGGCTATTCGTTGCTTAATAATGAAATGCCCTAAATCAGCATCAATAAGTCCTTGATTTGCTCGATATATAGCCTCCAGCAATATTTCATCACTAATTTGAGCTTTTCTCGCAAATTTTTCAAAAGCTTTTGTCTTAAATATTTTTTGCATATATTGTCATCTTTAGAATGATATTTCAATCTAATTTAATAATGCAGAAAATCTTTAACAAGTACAATTAACTTATTTCTATTTTTCGATGCAGATCGCAAAAACAGTTATTGGCATCTTCTCTCTTTAGAATTATTAGTTATAACAACACACCTTTTGTTCTTTACTCTCAATATAAGAAAAGGTACTCTTTGTCGGTTAGCTCTAAGATAACGGAGAAAAATATGAAATTTTCAACTTTAACGAAAGTAAGTGCAGGCGTATTTGCAGCTTTAGCATTAGCCGCTTGTGATGATAAAAGCGAAAACAAAGCAACTACGACTGTAGCAGCAAAACCGGCTGTAGAGAAAACTTTTGTAAACTGTGTGAGCCGTTCGCCAACTGGCTTTAGCCCTATTTTAATGATGGACGGTTTATCTTATAACGCCAGCTCGCAACAAATTTATAACCGCTTAGTGGAATTTGTACCGGGCACAACGGATATTGAACCAGCATTGGCTGAAAGCTGGGAAATCAGCGAAGATGGTTTAACTTACACCTTCAAATTACGTCAAGGTGTGAAATTCCATTCAAATAAAGATTTCACCCCAAGCCGTGAGTTAAACGCAGATGATGTGGTGTTCTCATTCAACCGCCAACTAGACAAAAATCACCCATATCACACGGTTTCTAAAGGAACTTATCCGTACTTCAATGCGATGAAATTCCCAACGTTATTAAAATCGGTAGAGAAAGTGGACGACAGCACGGTGCGTATTACCTTAACCAAACGTGATGCCTCGTTCTTATCGAGTCTTGGTATGGATTTCACTTCGATTTATTCTGCGGAATATGCGGATAAAATGATGAAAGCCGGCATGCCTGAAGCAGTAGATACCACACCAATCGGCACAGGTCCGTTTGTATTTAGTGGCTATGTGTTAGACCAAGCAAGCCGTTATGTGGCAAACAAAGAGTATTGGAAAGGCAAGCCGGATATCGACCGCTTAATTTTTGAGATTGTGCCGGACGCAACCGCTCGCTATGCGAAATTACAAGCTGGTCAATGCGATTTAATGGACTTCCCGAATGCCACCGACATCGAGAAAATGAAAACCGATCCGAAGGTCAATTTATTATCTCAACCGGGCTTAAACATTGCTTATGTGGCGTTCAACACCGAAAAAGCTCCGTTTGATAACGTGAAAGTTCGCCAAGCATTGAATTTAGCGGTAGATAAAAAATCAATTATTGATGTGGTTTATCAAGGCAACGGCTTTGCGGCAAAAAACCCTCTTCCACCAACAATCTGGGGATATAACGACAGCTTACCTGAGTCTGAATACAACATCGAAAAAGCGAAACAATTATTAGCAGAAGCAGGATTCCCGAACGGTTTTGAAACCGATTTATGGGTGCAGCCTGTAGTGCGTGCTTCTAACCCGAACCCACGCCGTATGTCAGAAATTATCCAAGCGGACTGGGCAAAAATCGGTGTGAAAGCAAATTTAGTAACCTACGAATGGGGCGATTACATCAAACGTACCAAAGCAGGTGAATTAACTGCGGGGACTTACGGTTGGTCTGGCGATAATGGCGATCCGGATAACTTCTTATCTCCACTGTTCGGCACGCCAAACGTGGGTAACAGCAACTATGCACGCTTTAGCAATCCAGAGTTAGATGCGTTATTGGAAAAAGCATTAGGCTCATCTGATAAAGCAGAACGCACTAAGTTATACGAACAGGCTCAAGTGATTTTAAGAGAGCAAGCACCTTGGATTAACGTAGCTCACTCAATTAACTTTGCCCCAACCAGCAAACGTGTTGAAGGCTACAAACAAAGCCCATTCGGATATACTTACTTATATCCTGTGAAGATTGTAGATTAATGAAATCAGAGATAAACAAAAGCCACCGAAAGGTGGCTTTTTTCTACTTAGTAGTCTTTAATGTCAAATTCTCGTTGTAGCTTTTCAATGCTTTCAACTTGTTCGAAATCGTTAAACTTCGCTACATCTTCTGCTTTGGTTTTTGTGCCGACAGCTTGGCTAACGAATACTAAACCTTTCTGATCGATGACCGCTTTTTTGTAAAACGCCACAATATCTGCCTTAGTTAGCCCTTTAGTTAGCTCAATCACTTGTTGCAAGCGGTCAAATTTCGCATTATTTCTGCTAAAGTCTGAACCAAATTCGGCAAATTCTTCTGCTAGAGATTCTGGCTTATATTGCAGTTTTTCAACCAAGCTATTGCGATATTTTACAAATTCATCATCAGATAAATTCTGTAAACGCTCGAAGCTTTCTTTAAAGAAACGCTTGTTATGTTCTAAAATCCCTGCCGGCGTAGTATTCGGACTTTGCACCATAAACTGAATGCCTGAGGTTTTACCAACAGCCGTATGAGTTGCATACACCACATAACCAAGTTGTTTGTCGGTACGCAAATCATCGAAATACCAGCGAGACACAATATCCCTAATCAGTCTTGCTCTTACTACACCCTCTAACTCTGCATAGCCATTTGGCAAGAATGCCATTAACAATGCGTTGTCTTCATTCGGTACGTTTTTAATGAAATTGATCTTACGATTGCTTTCATTAATATCAAGATACTGCCCTGTTGCATTTGCAGATTTTTGATTTTTTATAACCGCTTGTACTTCGTTTGAAAGTGCAGCAACCTGATCATTCGACAAATTCCCAACGGAAAGTAACTTAAAGCCTGTCGCATCATTTAAAATACGCTGACGTAATTTTTGCACATCATCAAGCGTGATTTGGTCGATCATCTCACGTTGTTTCGCTATCTCAAAATACGGATAGCTTGCAAAAGAGGTTAATGCCGCATTCGCTTGATTAAGGCTATTTTCTTTCTCGCTACGATCTAAAACTTGGTGTAAACGTTGTTTAGCCTGAGCTAATACGTCTTCATCAAGCTCAAAAGTGCTGAATTGTTTGATACTGTCTAAAATCAACTTACTTAGATTTTGTGTATAACCTTCTGCACTCGCCACCAGACCATTGGCTGCCGGGGCTAAACTTAAATTCATTCCTGCTGTGGAAGATTGAAAATCCAGCTTCGTTTGTGCCAAGTTATTCATATAACCCAAAATTGATGCCGCAATCGCGTTTTTTAAATCATCCAGTCTTGGGCGAATGTTATATGTCATACTGATTTTCGCTTTCGGATCGGTAGCAAAATTCACACTCGGCATCGCATAAATCAGCTCGCCTTGTTTTTCAGCTAATAATTTTGGCTTAGTCAGCCCTTTTTCTACCTCATTTAACGAGAAATCTGTGGTGAAATAAGGATTTAACTCAGGTAAATTGAGCTGTGGATTTTGGCTGAAATCAAACCATTTTTGCTTTTGTCCGTTTGTGATTTTTGCCACAGAATAGCCAGCCTCAAAATGTGGCGTTTTCTTATCCGTTACGGCATTATCGCTCACGAGTATAATGCGAGCATTGTCGATATTCATTTCCGCCAATTTCGCTTTAATTGCCTCATTATCCATCGTTTCCGCCACATAAGGTTGGTCGATAACGTGTTCTAACGGAAAATAGAGCATTTGGTCGGTAATGAACTCCACAAAGTCCATATTTTTCTCAACTTGTAGATGTTGAAAATCTTGCTTCAGGCTCTCTTTTACCTCATTGAAATAGCTTTCTTGAATGCCCTCTTGCTTGATTTTTTCAATTTGTTGGAACACGAGAGAAATCACTTTATCTTGCTCAGCTAAGCCTTTATCCGTTAGCTCAATATAAATATCAAACGAACTGCGATCACGTCCAATATTAGCGGAACTGACTGCTTCAATGCCACCATCGGATAAGCCTTGCTTAATTAAATAATCTGACAATGTGCCATCGGTATTATTATTCAGCACATAAGCGATATACTCGCCTGTTTTGTGCTTAAAGTGCATTTCATCATTTGGGAAATCAAAGCCAATCACAAGCATTTTAGTGGATTTCACCGGCTTATATTGAATGAAAACAGATTTATCTTCCGATCGGTAACGTGGTTCAGCCGTTTGAGGCACACTTAGATTTTTGTTTTCCATTTTGCCTAACGTATTTACTGCCAATTTCGCCATCTGCTCAATCGACTGATTTGAATAAAGCACCACTTTAAACAAATTCGCCGAATAACGCTCTTTGTAGAATTTCTCCAGCTCGGTTTGTAGTTTGCTATCCGGCTTATCAGATAATGTATCTTTGTTTCCAACCGCAAATTTTGTGGCAGGGTGAGCCGGGTTTGCAGTGGCTAAATTCACACTGTGCAATAAATGTCCATCGTGGGATTTCGCACGCACCATCTCGGCATTCACCGCATTCACCTCTTTTTTCGCATTCGTTTCCAGCAATAATGGGAAGGCAAGCGTATCCGCCAAACGAGTAACCGCCTCACTAAACGCCTCATTATTCACTTGTAAATAATAAGCGGTGCGGTGAGGGGCGGTAGACGCATTATTCATTCCGCCATTTTGGGTTAAAAAGCCGTCTAAACTGTTGGTTTCAGGGTAGTTTTTTGAGCCCATCAAAATCATATGCTCAAGATAGTGAGCTAACCCTTGCTGAGAAACCGGGTCATCCATCGAGCCAATCGGAATAATGGCGGACATTAGCGATTTATTCGCTTGGCTATCTGAAATAAGTAGTACCTCCATACCATTATTCAGTTTGATACCTTGATAAATCGCCTTATCATTCGGGCTTTTATTAATGCTTTGCTTAATTAACTCAAAGCCTTGCTGGCTATGGGATTGCATTTGACTAGCGGTCGTTTTTTCCGCATTTTTTGCAACATCTGCAAAGGCTGGATAAGTCATTACATTAGCAGCAAAAGCGGCTGCCAGTAATTTAGTTAGAATAGATAATTTCATACATCTCCTTTTGAAATTAAAATTTGTCGTAATTTATTGACAGTAAAATGAAAGAAAAATTCTATTTGCAAATTTATCAACAAAAACAACCGCTTGTATTTAACTATTTATCCTCATTTTCTCATTCATCAACCCAAACCAATTTATGGTACGTTGATAAATGTTATCTGTATCTAGCTCTATTGTTTGTGAAAGAACACGGTTGATATAACTGCCTTCTCGATCTTCTGCAAGGAGAGAAAGTGCCTGTTCGCTGTTTTCACTGCCTTTTTTGAGATACTCTTCAATTCCTTGATAAATCACCAGCTGAGCTTGCGATAAGCCTGCCAAGTAATCCTTCACATAAACAGTTAATTGAGCTAAAGCATCTTCCGGTAAAAGTGTTTCAAAACTCAGCTGCCCTGTTTGCTCGCCTTCACGATAATAAAACTTCACGGTTTTTTGAGGGAAATAAGCACAAAGTAATAAATGATAAATCCAGATTTCAATCTTATCTTTATCTCGTAATCCGCCCACTCGCCACAGCACCATTTCATTACTATATAAATTTGGCATATTGCCGTTAAGTTGGAGCACTTTCTCATCAATGACAATGCTGTGGTTTAGCGTTAAAATTGTGCTTTCTCTTGCTAAATAGTCCGCTAAAGTCGCTCGCATATCACTGATTTTACCGATTAAATCTTGCTTGGTTGTTGTAGCAAAATTAGATGCCGGTAAGTTGCCTTTAAGCTGTTCTTGCTCAAAAAATTGCTCTTGCTGTTCGGGCTTAACACTTAATAATTCATTTAAGATAGCGTAATTATCCAGCCCAGACATCGTAAAAATTTCGCTTTCATCAATCGTATCATCGTAAGTGTTAAAAGAGATACCTAGTACATTAACGAAGAAAAATTTAATCGGGTTCTGCACAAAGCGAATGAGGTTTTCGATCTCAATATCAGTTACCATTTCCGTACTTAAGGGCTCACTCAAGAAATCTTGTACGGAATTGTTTGAGTTAATAATCCACTCTGCGTTGTAGGCATAATCTCTTGGGTGAGTGAAGTTCTTTTTGCTAAACACTGTAAGCGGTTGTTTTCTTACTAAGGTTTGCTCAACTTCCGCTCCGAACATTGATTTAAATTCAGGTGTTAAATAATCGCTAATGGTATCAAGCAGCTGAGAAACCAAAATAGAGGGCAGCATCTCTTTGCCGTCTTTTTGCGATTGCCCGATGTAACTGATGTAAAACACATTTTGTGCAGAAAGTAAGGCTTCCAAAAAGAGATAGCGATCATCATCTCGTTTCGCACGGTCGCCTTTTTGTGGGGCATATTGCATTAAATCAAAGCTGTTGATTTGCTGCTGACGGGGGAAATCCGCCTCGTTCATTCCAAGCAAACAAACCACTTTAAATGGAATGGCTCGCATTGGTAAAAGTGTGGCGAAATTGACTCGCCCAACCAAGAAATTGAGCTGCTGGGTATGTTGATTTAATTGCTGGTTAAATAACAACGCTAAAATCTCAATGTGGAGATCTTCAGCAAAATGAGTTGCGGAAATCAATGATAAAATTTCATCATTTACCGTATTGAGTAGCAAAATAGAGGCGGCATTTTCAGCATTTTCTTGATATAAATCTGCAATCAGCATTTTTACCGCTAAATGCCATTGCTCTAAAAATTGTGGCGACTGAATCAGCTTTACCCATTCCAATAAAGCTGAAATAAACGACGCCAATCGCCCAACCAGCTCTGCATTTAAGCCGTAGCTATCACCAAATGCTAATGTGTTTTCCCAAATGCCGTGAGCCTCTTTTAAGCTTGAGCCAAGCAGTAAACGATTTAAACCGTTTTCCCACGAGTTGTAGTTCTGCCAATGAGGCTGTTGAATATCAATGCCTGAACGTACTCCTGCATTTTTCGCCCATACTCGTAACGTGTGAATATCTTCCGCACTAAAGGAAAAACGGGATTGAATTGCCCCAACCTCCAATAAATCAAATAGATCTTCGGCATTAAATTGACTCTCTTTCATCGCAAGCAGTTGCAAAAAACTATTGATGATTGGATCAATTTTGGTAAACGACTGATCCGATAACGAAAACGGAATATAGCGTGGATCTCGGCTACCTTTATTGCGAGAAAACACCGCATCAATATAAGGAGCGTATTTATTAATATCCGGCGACATCACAATGATGTCTTTCGGCAGTAAGGTTTTGTCTTTCTCAAACAAATTCAGTAGTTGGTTATGTAACACTTCTACTTCACGCATTGGGCTATGGCAGGCGTGAATTTGAAGAGAGTGATCGTCGGTTAAATCATCAATAGTGGCATTATTTACGGAGCTAAAAATCTGCTTTTTGAGCTTGTTGAGGTTACTGTCTTCTTCAGGTTCAATAAATACATCAATAGTGTTTGGCTCAAATTCCATTAGCTGTGCTAAAAAATCACGCCCCTGTTTTCCCCAAAGGGCGAGTAGTTTATTGCTCTGCTCTGCTAACAAATTTTCCAGATCTTCAGGCGAAATTTTATGTGTTAAGGCGAGCTTTTGCCATACTTTGTCTTCTACGCTATCGCCCCAATATTTTTCGCTTGGGTTGAAAAAAAAGATGTGAATATCGCAATGCTCACTTAATTTTTTAAACACCGCTAACTGCAACGGCGAGAACGCAGAAATACCAAAAATAAAAATACGCTTTGGCAGTTTTGCTTTTTCCGCTTCGGTGAGATTATCTAGCTTTTCAAAATAATTTTGTTGCAAATACGCACGATGCGAGGTGGTGAATACCCGATCATCTGCCCCCTCCTGCAGATCTTGAATAATCTGCAACCATAATTGGCTTTGCCATTTAATATCGTTTGAAATCAAATTCAGATCGACATTCTTTGCAGAAATTGCAATTTTTAGTTCATTTTCGACCGCTTGTAAGTTTCCCTCTTCCCAATGCACCAGCCAATGCGGGCGATAAACCAAGTATTGGTCGAACAATTCGGCAATTTTTGCAGAAAGTTGATAGAGTTTAAGTTGATACTGCTCCTCGTTTGGCTGATTTGCCAAATACCGCTGAAGGGGCTTAAATTCACCTTGATTTAAGCAATCCGGGAGCAAACGCATAATCCGCCAAGTCATTGAATGGCGTTCAAAAATATTCTCTTTCGGTAATTCAGGAAACAGTACACGATACTGCTGCCACAAAAAAGTGGTTGGATAAAGAAAATTGCAGTTGCCCATAATGCCATTGAATTCTGCAATCTGCATTTGCAACCATTGTGCCATTCCTTGACTTTGGATCAAAACCGTTTCCGGTTCAAATGGATCTTCAAGCGGATTAACTTGCTGAACTTTCACCAGCATTTCCGCCAGTGAAGAAATTTGGTTGGATTGGTAAAGTGTAAACATAATAACGCCTCGCTAATGAATTATTGTCCAATAAAGCGAGGGGGGATTCAATCATTATTCAGCTCAATTTTGCCAAGTGGAAAACGGATACTGAGCTTATTCCCTGAGCACTGAATGTCATAGCGAATGTTATTTTGCTCTATCTGCCGTTCACAATCTAAACCCGCCAACTGTAACGCAATTTGATTTTCTAATATCACCGCTGCCTGTTGTTGCTGAAAATGGATATTCACTCGCCTATTTTGCTCAGATTGCCAATGGCTAAAACTCAACACTACAATCGTAAATAAAGCTATAGCCACTAAAAGTGAAATAGTACTTTCCGCCTTATATTTATTCATCAATTGCCCCTATGGTATTTTCGGAATGAGGTAAATATTGCCAGTAGGAATATTTCGCTTCAAGCTGGGCGATAACCTCTTTCTTAAAGGTTAAATTGCGTTCTTCTCTTGCGTTATCAAAAGAGGAATACAAAGTACCATACATTTTTTTGCCTGTAATATCAAAGAGATAATCAGTAATCACAATACCATAAAAATCCTGTGGGAGATTTTCATTAATCTCATTTTGAGCAATAACAATTTTCGGATTATCTTCGCTACTAGAAGGCAATTCTGATAAGCTGCGAATAGTATAAATCTCTTGTGCCGGTACATTTGCTAAATCTAAATAATCTGAAAGCTGTGTAAATGGTATATATTTCTCTTTACTTGGTTTTTTATCTTTGAATAAACTGTTAAATTGGCATTCAAATTGATATTGCAAAAAGTTTAATTTCTGAGGCGAGAAATCAGACTGAACAATCATATCTTTTTTTAATTTTTGGCAAAGTTTATTTTTATCTTCCTTGTACAAAGTGAGAAAGTGATATTTATCTACAAGATATTTTTCACCATAAAACTGAGAAATATTCTGCTGGCTAATCCATTTCTCTTTTGTTAAAAATAATATAGCCAAAATAGAAGAGATCAATATTAATGAAACTAATAATGCACTGGCATTTTTCTGAAATTTCATTTTTACCTCTAATGGTTTAGCAGAAAAATATAACTTTTTGCAGAATAAATTAAATTACGATCTTTTATCGACTCTAATTCTATTTCCACTTCAAGTAATATATCTCTCTTCTTCCAATTAAAATTTAATTTATTTACTCTAACGCTATTTATTTCAGTAAACTTACTCCAAGCACCATTACAATCTTCTAATAATTTTGAGCAATTCTCTTTCACACAAGTATCTAATTTCTGCGAGAAAGTATAAATTTCATTATTCTCTAGCTTAAAAGCAAATATCTCTTTTAATACATCACGGGTATTATTCAGATCGCCCAACTTACAAGCGGTCGTTTTTGTTCTACGTTTTCCCAAACAGCCGTCTTGGTTTACATCATAAAAACTAATCAAACAATGTTGATTTGGAATATTCAAACTTTTCCCATTAGTCTGAAATAAATCAAAGTTACTGTCTGCTCGCTTATTACCTTGATAGCCACTATGTTGAAAGTGTTGTTGAAAGTAGTTTATTATCTGGTGAGCATCTGCTTGCAGAGCAGATAGCTCACGTTGTTTGGTTTGAGAACGGTAAAAATCAGCATAACTAGAAGCAAAAGCAAATAATATAAAAGTGCCTAGTGCGGTAGTAATTAAAATCTCAAGTAAACTAAATGCCGATAACTTAATCTTTACAGGTACTACGTTTATTTTTCGCTGCCACATAAACTCGTCCTAGTTGTTCAAACTGTAAAATCTCACTCTCTTTATTTAAACTTAGGTTAATACATTTAGATTCTAGCTGACCGCTTACCCCATCAATATTAATAAAAGATTTTGGATATAAACTTTTATTTTTCAAAATAATATTTTGATTACTCGGATTATAAATATGATACTCTTCAGTTGAAGAACAACTCTTTTTATTTAAACAATCGCAAATAATTTGCTTAGTATTATTTATTGGTTTGATTGCTGCCACTATACACCACTGATTATTCCGCTGAGAAATAGTTAAGGTATAGTTTCTTTTACTATAACGAGCTTTTGTTTGAATTTGATAAATAAAAGATTGGATATTTTCAATTTCACTATTGAGTGAAATTCTATCTTGAAAAGTAAAAATAATCGGGGAGATAAAATAAATAGCAATCACCATAATCGCTATAGCCGTTAGCATTTCAATTAATGTTATTGCTTTATACATAAAAATACCCTCTTTAACAGAGGGTATCTTATAATTTAAGAGGATTTTGTAAATAAAAAAAATTTAATTTTTCGACACAGATCGCAAAATCAGCTTTTATTAGAATGATGTTGTATCTTGGAATAAGCCCACTTTTAAATCTGTTGCGGTGTAAATTATACGCCCATCAACTTCTACTTCACCATCAGCTACGCCCATCACTAATTTACGATTTACAACACGCTTCATATGAATACGGTAGGTTACTTTTTTTGCTGTTGGCAAAATTTGACCGGTAAATTTTACTTCGCCCACACCTAATGCACGACCTTTACCTTCGCCGCCAATCCAACCAAGATAGAAACCAACTAACTGCCACATCGCATCTAAGCCCAAGCAACCCGGCATCACAGGATCATTGATAAAATGGCAGCTGAAAAACCATAAATCCGGCTTAATATCAAATTCCGCCTCAATATAGCCTTTTTCGAAATTCCCTTTCTCTGCATTCATTTCAACGATACGATCCATCATTAGCATTGGTGGGGCAGGTAATTGTGGACCGTTTTCCCCGAATAATTCTCCTTTACCTGAGAGTAGAAGCTCTTCATAAGAGTAGCTTGGTTTAATAATTGGTGTACAGTTGTTCATTGTTTTTAAAATCCTATAAATGGAGGGAAACCTGTTATATCAAAGGCTATGAAATATTACTGATAGTAACAGACTTTTAATTCAGTGAACAGTTGTACACTAACTTGTCGGATCAGTCAAGTTTTAATTTTTTGCAAAGTTTTCTCAAAAATGAACCGCTTGTTTCTTCGTTATTGCATTCATCTAATTGCTGATGAATCAATGTAAATAATGATGATTTATTACTTTTTACCGCTTTTTCATCGTCGTAGAACTCACGCCCGAAAAGAATTTCTAATGCATCAAATACATTTTCTACCGCCCAAATTTTAAATTGATTTTGTTCGACTGCCTCGATCACATCTGCTCTTAAACTCAAATGGCTTAGGCAAGCGGCTGGAATAATTACGCCTTGTTGTCCGCTTAATTGGCGAGCGTGGCAAATATTGAAGAAACCTTCAATCTTCTGATTAACCCCACCGACACTCAACACATTACCAAATTGGTCAATCGCTCCCGTTACCGCAATAGATTGCGGCAATGCCAATTTGGATAAGGCACTCACCAGCACGCTAAAAATCGCTAATGAGGAGCTGTCGCCGTCAATTTCACCATAAGACTGCTCAAAGGCAATAGAGGCGGAAAACGGTAATTGAGTGGGAAGTTCTAACAAATTCGCCAAGCAGGATTGAGCAAGAATAATCCCTTTGGAATGAATATTGCCCCCCAGCTCCACTTTACGTTCAATATCGTGAATTTCCCCATCGCCATATTGCACATTACAGCTGATACGCAAAGGTTCGCCAAAGCTATGTGGAACACCTTCAAAATCAATGACTGATAAACCGTTTATTTGCCCAATTTCTTCGCCTTCTGTTTCAATATAGAGTTGATTACTGAGAATATCTTCTACGGTATATTCATTTAGAATTGAAGATTGTTGCTCCAAATAATCAAAATAACTTTTTACTTCATTAATTTCTACTGTATTTGCATAGAAATTCTGAATACCTAATAAATGCTTTCTTAATAATGTAGGTGAAATAGAAATTAAATCCCGGCTCTCGCTTTCTCGAATATAAGCCTGTAAAAATTGATTAAGAGCAGCAGGTGTTAATCTTTTATTAATTATATTTTCTGCATAAGTCTGAATATAATTCGCCCATTCCTCTACATTATTATTTAAGGATAAATATGATTTAATTTCAGTATATTGTGCTACTTGATATAAGCTGTCATCATAAGCCGAAAGAGTTGAAATATCTTCCCTTTCACCAATCAAAATTAACTTAAATGAGGATTTTTCTTTAGCTAGAAAATGAGGTAGTTCATTAATAGAATGAGATTCATATTCGCCAAATAATAATGCCTGCTTTAATTTATCCCATTGCGTAATATCCAATAATAATGAATTAATATTTACAATTAAAACACCATTATTAGCTTCTTGAATTGCTCCTGTTACATATTCTGTTTTCTGTTCTCTTTCTAAAAACATATAATAACCAAACAAATTATTTTTATTAAAATCCATTTTGGTTACTATAGAAATACTTGAATTATCTTTTTTTAAATAATCCGTCAGCTCATTAATAAATTCAGGAAAAAGCTCAGATTTAAGCACTAGCAAAGATCCAAACTTCGCTTGCATAAATTGATCTAGAGCTTGTTTTGCTTTAGGTTGGAAATCTAAAAAATTGACTTTCTTATCTAAATCAGAGAAAGGGTATTCCACAGTTAATGCCGGGCTATTAAGTAGAAAAATGGTCACAGATATGCCTCTTTATCGAAAATTTGGTTTATTATACAGAATTCCGCTATACTTGCTAAATATAGCTTATCTTTTTCAACATTATTTACGATTATGCGATACCAAAAACTCATCACACAAGAAACTACTTGGAAATGGCAATATCTTCTCAAAAAGCATCGGGAAGGGGAAAACATTACTAAACACGAAGAACAAAGTTTAGTTGATTTAAAGGTTCAATTTCTTTCCACCTTACAAGAGTCCCCAGAAGAAGTAGAAAAATGGATTAAGTCAGAAATGACAGCTGAGCAACGAAAAAAAATGCGTCAGTCTATTCGAGCAAAGCGAAAACGCTTTTTTAATGCTGAAAAACAAACAACCAAGAAAAAATCTATTGATTTAGAATACGCTAGCTGGTTAAGACTCTCTAAATATGCAAAAAGCCAAAACCTCACATTATCAGAAGCTATTATTAAATTAACTGATGAAGTTGAAAACAAACAGCTTTATTTAGAGCAAGTCGCAAAAATGAAATCAAGTTTAAAAGATTTATTAAAGTAAAAAAGGAAAATGCCCGCTAACAAGCGGGCATTTTTTTATTCAATTTTACAATTGAAGAAACTATTACATAGTTACTTCTTTTGAACCTTGAACTTGGATTTCAACACGACGATCCGGTGCTAAACAAGCGATTAACGCTTTACGACCTTTAACTGCATCACAAGTGTTGCCAGTTACCGGGTTTGCTTCACCGTAACCTACAGCTGTTACGTTAGCTGGATTTGCACCTTTAGAAACGATGTAGTTAGCTACAGTTTCAGCACGGCGTTGTGAAAGTTTTAAGTTTGCTGCATCTTTACCGATACGGTCTGTGTAACCATTAACTTGGATAGCTGGGTTAGCTAAACCTAAGTTAGAGATTTCTGTGTGTGCTGCATCTAAAGCTGCTACTGCATCCGCTTTTAAGTTTGATTTACCAAAAGCAAATAAAACGTCTGAGCTAAATGAGAAATTTTTAGTTTCAACGGTTGGTTCAACTGGAGTTGCACCTTGACCAAAGCGGTACGATAGACCTGCAGATACAGAACTGATATCAGGGCGATAGTCTGATGCTCCCATACGTCTTAATGTAGCATAACTTGCTTTACCTGCATTGTTTAGCCATTGATATTCAACACGAGCTGCTAATTCCGGAGTGATAGCGTACTCTACACCAGCACCTAATACTAATGAACTTTGGAAACGTTTAGTTTTTGTAGGAACTTTAGTTGTAACATTTACTGTTTTGTAGTTGTTATTTACTAATGCAATACCTACTTTACCATAAACATCTAAGTTAGGAATAATTTCATAGCTTGGTTTTAAACTAATTACTGCACCATGAGCCGAATGGCGGAAGGTTTGTTTCTCACCACCAACACGGGTTTTCTCAATACCACGAACTCGACCAAAGTAGTCATAGCCTACTTCTGTTGCTAAGCCAAATTTATTTTCGTTCAGAATTTGGTAACCACCAAAAACACCGTAAGTTACAGAGTTACGGTTAATTCCATATTTACCAGCTTTAGCAGCATCTAACTGAGTAATACCATCGTGAAATGATGCCCAACCTGCTTTAGCACCTGCATAGAAAGTATTAGCTTGTGGTGCTGCTTGAGTAACTGCAGCAGCTGATAATACTGCTAATGTAACTAATGTTTTTTTCATTTAATAATCCTTAATTTGAAATTAATCTAATATATTGAAAATTTTATCTGAAACAATCCTTATTTCCGCTAAAATTTGAGCAAAGAAATAATATTTTTTATTCTATCAAATAGCAAAAAAAATGCAATAAAAATAAATAGTTTAGGAATTACCTAGTTCAAACGAAATACCCACCTGAGTAGGTGGGTATTTAAATCGTGTTCTAAGAACAACTATATTACATAGTTACTTCTTTTGAACCTTGAACTTGGATTTCAACACGACGATCCGGTGCTAAACAAGCGATTAACGCTTTACGACCTTTAACTGCATCACAAGTGTTGCCAGTTACCGGGTTTGCTTCACCGTAACCTACAGCTGTTACGTTAGCTGGATTTGCACCTTTAGAAACGATGTAGTTAGCTACAGTTTCAGCACGACGTTGTGAAAGTTTTAAGTTAGATGCATCTTTACCGATACGGTCTGTGTAACCATTAACTTGGATAGCAGGGTTAGCTAAGCCTAAGTTGCTGATTTCTGTATGTGCTGCATCTAAAGCTGTTGCTGCTGCAGGCTTTAAGCTTGATTTAGCAAAATCAAATAAAACATCTGAGCTGAATGCGAAGTTTTTACTTACAACTTCTGGTGCTTCAACTGGTGCTGCACCTTGACCGAAACGGTATGTTAAACCAGCAGATACTGAGTGGATTTTTGGACTATATTGTGCATCAATCCAATCAAGGTTTGCTTTTTGACGTGCTTTGTCTAAGTTACCCGCAGCCTGTAAGTATTGGTATTCAACACGAGCAGCTAATTCTGGAGTAATTGCATACTCAAGACCTGCACCTAATAATAATGAAGTCTTTAAGTTGTGAGCACGTTGATCTTTATAACCGTTGTAACCTTTGTAGTCGTTACGAACTAATGCAGCACCTACTTTACCGTAAACATCTAAGTTAGGAGCAACTTCATAGCTTGGTTTTAAACTTAAGTGAGTACCGTGAGCAACGTGTTTAATTGCTTTATCTTCGCCTTCGTTACCACGAACACGACCAAAATAATCATAACCTAATTCTACTGCTAAACCAACATTGTTTTGGTTTAAAATTTGGTAACCACCGAATACACCATAAGTTACAGAGTTACGGTTAATACCAAAACCTTCACCTTTGTTGTCTTTAGCATCGAATTGAGTTAAACCGTCGTGAAAAGATGCCCAACCAGCTTTAGCACCTGCATAGAAAGTGTTAGCTTGTGGAGCTGCTTGAGCTACTGCTGCAGTTGATAATACTGCTAATGCAACTAATGTTTTTTTCATTTTGATGATCCTCTTAAATATTGTCATCGATTAAAATAAATTCTTAATACTTTTTATAAAGTATTAAAACTTTAACTTTATGCTTCAACAATTAAGAAGCAAGAGAGCTAATGTCAGCGATATTATACAACAAAAAACACCCTAAAAAAGCACTTTTTGTATAAAAATTATCTTCTGAGTAACATTCTTGTTCTAAATTTAGTTTGAGCAAGAATGTTCTAATTATCTTTCTTCGTTTTCTAAAAATCAATTATTTTTTCCTAAGGAAATGTATAGAAATGTATATTTTAGATCGTTTTTTAATCAAAAAAGGTAATTATGAACAAATTTCAAACCATCTACTTCCATTTTAAATTGTTTGAATTCTTGCTAAGATAACCAAAGTTTAATCTTATTATTTTTATCAAATCAAACACAACTATGATACCTAGACTTTCTAAAGTACCCCAATTAAATACCACCGCACAAGCGTATTTAGACGAGCTGGTCCGCCAACATTTTAGTGGTGATATTGCCTCCAGCTATGCTGATCGCTTATCGCTGGCAACTGATAACAGCGTTTATCAACAAATTCCGCAAGCACTTCTGTTTCCGAAATCGGTTTCTGATGTAGTAATCCTTACCAAACTTGCCCAAAAAACAGAATACCAAGATTTAACTTTTACCCCTCGTGGTGGTGGCACAGGCACGAACGGGCAATCGCTTAACAATAATATTATTGTTGATCTCTCACGCCATATGAACCAAATTTTAGAGCTCAATGTGGAAGAACGTTGGGTGCGTGTGCAAGCCGGCGTGGTAAAAGATCAACTCAACCAATTTCTAAAACCGCACGGCTTATTCTTTTCGCCGGAGCTTTCCACCAGTAACCGTGCAACACTAGGTGGAATGATTAATACAGATGCCTCCGGTCAAGGTTCACTACAATATGGGAAAACTTCTGCACATATCCTTGAGATCAAATCGGTCTTAATTAACGGCGAAATTTTAGAAACACAAGCGGTCAAATCTGAGGATTTTTTTGCAAATTTAGAAAAGTTAAATCTTTCCACTTTAGGCAAAACCCTGCACAGCGAAATTTTCACTCGTTGCAAAACCTTACGCCCAACCGTTTTAAGCGAATTGCCACAGCTTAACCGCTTTATTACCGGCTACGATCTAAAAAACGTTTTTAACGATGATGAAAGCGAATTTAACCTCACTCGAATCCTGACAGGCTCAGAAGGCTCACTTGCTTTTATTTGCGAAGCGAAACTGAATTTACTCCCAATTCCAAAACATCGCACCTTAATTAATATTAAATATAACTCCTTTGATGCCGCTCTTCGCTCTGCCCCTTTTATGTTAGAGGCAAAAGCCTTGTCGGTGGAAACGGTGGATTCCAAAGTATTGAATCTCGCCAAGCAAGATATTGTGTGGCACTCTGTATCAGATCTCTTAACCGAAGATCCAAACAATCCGATTCTCGGTATTAATATTGTGGAATATGCCTCGAACGACCAAGCTCAGATTGAGGCTCAGGTCAAAGCCCTGTGTGAAAGTTTAGATCAAAAAATTGTAAATAACGAGGCAGGAATTATCGGCTATCAGCTTACTAATGATGTCAATTCCATCGAAAAAATCTACGCAATGCGGAAAAAAGCGGTGGGCTTGCTTGGCAACGCCAAAGGTTGGGCAAAACCGATTGCCTTTGTGGAAGACACCGCCGTGCCACCGGAAAATTTAGCCGATTATATCGCAGAGTTCCGTGCATTATTAGATAGCTACAATTTGCCTTATGGTATGTTCGGACACGTGGATGCCGGCGTGCTACACGTTCGCCCGGCATTGGATTTATGCGACAAAACCCAAGTGGAAACCTTTAAGCAGATTTCCGACCAAGTTGTCGAACTCACCGCCAAATACGGTGGCTTAATTTGGGGCGAACACGGCAAAGGGATGCGTTCTTATTATGGCGAGTGTTTCTTTGGCAAAACCTTGTGGCAAGAACTTCGCTACATCAAAACCTTATTCGATCCGCAAAATCGCTTGAACCCCGGCAAAATTTGTACGCCATTAGAGAGCGAGGCAAGTCTCTACCCGATTGATTCCCAAATGCGAGCCGATTTTGACCGCCAAATTCCGATTCAAGTACGAGAGGAATTTAAAGGTGCGATGAATTGTAACGGTAACGGCTTGTGCTTTAACTTTGATGTACATAGCACAATGTGTCCGTCTATGAAAGTGTCGGGCAACCGCCTCTATTCACCGAAAGGGCGGGCCTCTTTGGTGCGGGAATGGTTGCGTTTATTAGCGGAGCAGAAAGTTGATCCGAATGATTTGATCTTCAACACTAACAACAAAACCACCTCGCTTACCGATTTTGTCGCCAAAGTGCGGAACTCGCTCAACAAAAAGAAAGAGTACGATTTCTCCCACGAAGTGAAAGCGGCAATGGATACTTGCCTTGCTTGCAAAGCCTGTGCCAGCCAATGTCCGATCAAAATTGATGTGCCGACTTTTAGATCGCAATTTAATGAGCTTTACCACAGCCGCTATTTGCGTCCGCTGAAAGATTATGTGGTGTCGAATTTGGAATTTGTTGCTCCGATAATGGCGAAAAAACCGCAGTTCTTTAACTTTTTCAGCACATCGAAACTAGCGGAAACCACGGCAAATAAAACGTTAGGAATGACTTACCTGCCAGCACTGTCTGTGCCAAATCTACAACATCAGTTGGTGGAAATCGGCTATCAAGGCGAGAGTTTGGAAAGCCTTGAACAGCAGGCTGCAAGCGGTCAATTTTCTGCAAGAAATCGCAAAATGCTATTTATCGTGCAAGATCCGTTTACCTCTTATTACGATGCCAAAGTGGTGACGGATTTTGTTGCCCTCACGCAACAACTCGGCTTTAAGCCGATTGTGCTGCCATTCAAGCCAAGCGGCAAAGCTCAACACGTTAAAGGCTTTTTGGCTAAATTTGCTAAAACCGCCAAAAACCAAGCGGATTTCTTAAACCGTGTGGCAAAACTTGGTGTGCCGATGGTGTCGGTCGATCCAGCCTTAACCCTCATTTACCGCCAAGAGTATAACGATATTCTCAAAGCACAACGGGGCGATTTCAAGGTATTATTAGCTCACGAGTGGCTGAAAGAGGTAATACAAAAAGGCGAGTTGGACAGTTGCAAAAAATCGACCGATTCCGACCGCTTGCAATGGCATTTATTTGCTCACTGTACCGAATCCACCTCACTCCCCAACTCAATGAACGAGTGGAAAACGATTTTCGCCCATTTTGGCGAAACATTAGTGGCGGAAAATGTCGGTTGCTGCGGAATGGCAGGCACATTCGGGCACGAAACCAAACATTTAGCGATGTCAAAAGCGATTTATGAACAATCGTGGCAGAAAAAAATCAACGGCAAACCGCTTGAACGCTGCCTAGCGACAGGTTATTCTTGCCGCTCACAAGTGAAACGCTTTGAGCAACAGGGGATTAAGCACCCAGTTCAGGCGTTATTGGAAGTGATTTAAGGTTGAAATATCAGCAGAAAGGGCTTAGAATAAAAAGTGAGGCAGGTAGCTATCCTGCCTCTGTCTAGTACATATAGGTTATTTAGCTAATAACCCAGCTAGCAAATTAAGTACAGCTAATACTTTAATGCTAGCGGATGTTGCTATTAAGACTAGCAACGCAACCAGAAAGAAAATTTCTGATTTTCTCACATAAATCACCTCCTTAGTGCTATCTGACTAAGGCGACCAGACAAATGTGCTATTGGCGTAGCACACTGTTCGCCCATAGCACGGGAAGGATTATACAAAAAAGCTGTCTATTTAGACAGCTTTTTTATTAAACAGGAAATGATAATGACCATTTGGAAACAAACTGCAACTTGCGAACAATTAAATGCTCTTAGCCAAAAATCAGCGGTAGCACACTTAGGTATCGAATTTACGGCTATCGGTGAAGATTGGATTGAAGCACAGCTGATGGTGGATGAACGTACCCAACAGCCGTTTGGCGTGTTGCACGGTGGCGTTTCTGCCGCTTTAGCAGAAACAACCGCTAATGCGGGGGCGTTAATGGTGTGTGAAGCTCATCAAATTGCGGTCGGAATGGAGCTGAATATCAGCCATTTAAAATCAATCCCTGCCGGAACAAAAGCGATTGCACGGGCAACACCGCTGAAATTAGGGCGTGAAGTGCAGGTGTGGAATATTGATATTAAAGACGAACAAGGCAACCTGTGTGCGGTGGCTCGTCTTTCCACCAAAACCTTAGATAAACGTTAATTTCTTATCCGCAACAAGCGGTCGGATTTTCAGAGAATTTTGCAAAACTTTGATTAAATCCGACCGCTTGTTTATAAAAGGCGTTTGGAAAACACGCCAACCTATTATAAAATACCTTTCTTTTTATCCATTACTAACAAGAGAACTTCAAAATGAATAATCGTGGCTTACTGCTAATGGGTTTGCTTCTTGTGTCTGTGCTTATTTTTACGCAATGGCAGCAAGATTTTAACCCTGAAATTCAAGCTCAAAAACAGGCTCAAGCGGCAGCTCAAACCCAACAACAGGCGGGTGATGTTCCAGCGGCTTCTAATGCTAATAATCCAATTGCAGACAGCATCACGCAAGGTAAAACCATTACGGTGGAAAGCGATGTGTTACGCCTAACCATTGATACCTTAGGTGGCGATGTGGTAGGTTCAGACTTATTGAAACACAATGCGGAATTAAACTCTAATACTCCATTCAAATTATTGCAGCAAGACGGTACTAAAACCTATGTGGCTCAAAGTGGCTTAGTAGGTAAAAATGGGATTGATACCAATGCTGGTCGTCCACAATATGCAGTAACGGCGGACAGTTTCAAATTAACTGATGATCAAAACGAACTTTCTGTACCACTAACATTTGAGAAAGATGGTGTAGTTTATACCAAAACTTTCACCTTAAAACGTGGTAGCTATGATGTTGGCGTAAATTTCAACATTAAAAATAACACCGCAGAAGCGATTGAAGTTCAACCTTACGGTCAGTTAAAACACTCCGTCATTGAAAGTTCTGGTAGTTTAACAATGCCAACTTATACAGGTGGTGCGTACTCTTCTTCAGAAACTAACTACAAAAAATACAGTTTCCAAGATATGGAAAAAGCGAACTTAAGTATTGATACCAAAGCAGGTTGGATCGCAGTATTACAACACTACTTCGTGTCTGCTTGGGTACCAAACCAAGATGCGGATAATAACCTTTATTCACGTACCAACAACGGTGTTGCAACCATTGGTTATCGTGGTCCATTAACAACCATTGCCCCAAATTCTGAAGCAAATTTAAGCAGTAAACTTTGGACGGGCTCTAAAGACCAAAAAGAGATGGAAGAAGCTGCAAACCACTTAGACTTAACCGTAGATTACGGTTGGGCGTGGTTTATTGCTAAACCATTGTTCTGGTTATTAACCGCAATTCAAAAAATTGTCAGCAACTGGGGCTTAGCGATTATCGGTGTAACCATTGTCGTAAAAACCATTCTTTACCCATTAACCAAAGCACAATACACCTCAATGGCAAAAATGCGTATGCTACAACCACGTATTACAGAAATGCGTGAGCGTTTTGGCGATGACCGCCAACGTATGAGCCAAGAGATGATGAAACTCTACAAAGAAGAAAAAGTAAACCCGATGGGTGGCTGTTTACCGATCCTAATCCAAATGCCGATTTTCATCGCGTTATATTGGACATTTATGGAAGCAGTAGAACTCCGCCACGCACCATTCTTCGGTTGGATTAAAGACTTATCGGCACAAGATCCGTACTACATTTTGCCTCTATTAATGGGTGCATCAATGTTCTTGTTGCAAAAAATGTCGCCAACACCGGTGGCTGACCCAATGCAACAAAAAGTGATGAACTTTATGCCGGTGATCTTTACCGTATTCTTCTTATGGTTCCCATCAGGCTTAGTACTTTACTGGCTAACCTCTAACTTAATTACCATTGCCCAACAGTGGTTAATTTACCGTAACTTAGAGAAAAAAGGCTTACATTCTCGTAAGAAATAATTTACTTATAACCACACCGTAGGGGCAAATTGCAATTTGCCCCTACATTATGGTTTCTTGGCAAAAAGCCCGTTGATTTCACTCAACGGGCTTTTTTCTATTTCACAAGCGGTGATATTCCACCAAAACTTTGCAAATTACAATACCGCTAATGCCGCATCGTAATCCGGCTCTTGCTTGATTTCCGGCACTAATTCGCTGTGTAAGACTTTGTTGCTCTCATCTAAAATAATCACAGAACGAGAGGCTAAGCCAGCGAGTGGACCAGAGGTAATATCCACGCCAAGTTTGTTATGTAATTCACGGTTACGGAACGTTGATAATACTTTCGCATTTTCAATGCCTTCTGCTCCGCAGAAGCGTGCTTGAGCAAAAGGTAAATCTGCTGAAATACATAACACAACTGTGTTATCTAAACTTGTTGCTTTTTCGTTAAACACACGCACAGACTTCGCACAAATACCTGTATCAATACTTGGGAAAATGTTTAACACTTTGCGTTTACCGTCAAAATCAGACAGTGAAACGTCCTCTAAATCACTGTTTACCAGCGTAAAATTTGCAACCACATCGCCTTGTTGTGGAAATGCACCTGCAACCTCAATCGGGTTTCCTGCTAAAGTTACTTTACTCATTCTTTTCTCCTTATGAATAAACAAGCGGTCTAAATATACCGATTTTTTGCAAAATAGGAAACTATCAATTTAATTATGATAATCTTTAGAAACTAACCTGATTTTGCTATACTCATAGACATCTCATTTTTAAGGTTATCATTATTATGTTAAAAATTTTTCGTGTTTTTTTAGTTGCAATAGCGGCTATTTTAATTTCTCTTGTCGGTACACTTTATGCGTTAGTGCGTTTACGCCACCCGAGCAGTGTGGGCGTTGTGGCACGTTGGTTCGGTTTATTACATAAATTGATGGGTGTAAAACTGATTACTCGTAAAAAACCTGAAATCAACTATCCGGTTATCTACATCGGCAACCATCAGAATAACTATGATATGGCAACGATTTCTTCAATGGTAGCAGAAAACACCGTGAGTATCGGCAAAAAAAGCTTGATTTGGATTCCGTTTTTCGGCTTAGTTTATTGGGCAACAGGTAATATTTTTATTCATCGTGAAAAACGCTCAAGTGCGATTGAAACAATGAACAAAGCAGGGGAAATTGTAAAAGAACGCAAGGTATCGGTTTGGATGTTCCCAGAAGGCACTCGCAGCCGTGGACGTGGTTTACTGCCGTTTAAAACCGGAGCTTTCCATTTGGCAATTTCCGCAGGTGTGCCGATTGTGCCTGTTGTTTGTTCTAACTTACACAATAAAATTGATTTGAACCGTTGGGATAATGGCGTTGTGATCTGTGAAATGCTTGAGCCTATTGATACATCGGGTTACAGCCGTGAAAACGTGAAAGAACTAATGGAAAAGTGCCACCAAATTATGCTCGCTAAATTTGAAGAGCTTAATCAAGAAGTTGAAGAACTAGAAAAAACGAAAAACGCCTAATATGAAAAAAGCGATAACCCGACGCCAATTTTTACAAGGTTCAATCCTAGCAGGTGCATTAGCGACATTGCCTCACGCTGCATTAGCAGCTGATCGCTCTGCCCTTAATATTCCACCCCTTATGGATATTGGGCGTGGTAGACCTGTTCGGCTTGATTTACGCCCTGCTCAGACCCAATTTGATAAAGGTAAGTTGGTCGATGTTTGGGGCGTGAACGGACAGTATCTTGCTCCTACTGTACGGGTAAAATCAGGAGATTTTGTTAAATTAACTTATCTCAATAATTTGCCACAAAAAATCTCAATGAATATTCAAGGGCTACAAGCCTCAAGCGATATTATCGGCTCGGTGCATCGTTCTCTTGAACCCAAAAGCAGTTGGTCGCCAATTGTTTCAATTAATCAATCCGCTTGTACTTGTTGGTATCACGCCGATACGATGCTCAATTCAGCGTTCCAAATTTATCGAGGATTGGTTGGATTGTGGCTGATTGAAGATCAACATAGCAAAAATACCTCTTTACCGAATAAATATGGTGTGAATGATATTCCACTGATTTTGCAAGACCAGCTTCTCAATAAAGAAGGTGTACAAGTTTTAGATAAAAACACGCCACAATTTTTAGGAAAACGCCTGTTTGTAAACGGGCAAGAATCGCCTTATTTCAATGTGCCTCGTGGCTGGGTAAGATTACGTGTCCTCAACGCTTCCCTCTCCCGAGCTTATGACTTAAGACTAGATAATGACCAACCACTTAGACTTATTGCAACAGGTGTAGGAATGTTAGCCGAACCTGTGGAGATGGACGTTATCCGCCTTGCTCCAAGTGAGCGAGTGGAAGTTCTGGTTGATTTAAGCGACGGCAAAACAGTTTCACTGATAAGCGGTCAAAAAAGAGATATTTTTTACAAAATCGGGCAAGTTTTCTCAAGTGATGATGAATTAATCGACAATGTAATTTTAGAACTCAGACCTGAAGGAATGGCAGCGGTACTCAATACAAAACCAAGTTTACCTGCCTTTTCATTAGATGAATTTAATTTGAAAATCAGCCAAGAACGCCGATTTATGCTTAGTCCGTCTGATTACTTAATCAACCAAAAGCGATTTGACCCAAAACGAATTGATTTTACCGCTCAAAAAGGCAGTGTTGAGCGTTGGTATTTACACAGCACACAAGCGGTCGGATTTACACTGCAAGGTGCAAAATTTATTATTGAGACTCAAAACCGTAAACCATCCCCAATTAAGCAACTTGCTTGGCGAGATACGGTTTGGTTAGAGGCTGAACAAGAGGTAACTCTTTTAGTTCGCTTTGACAATACCGCTTCTGAGCAATTGCCTTTTACCTTTGGCGTGAGCGATTTTATGTTGCGTGATAGAGGTACGATGGGTCAATTTAGTGTAATTGAAAATGGACAATAACCCTTCGATAGGCGATAATGCCCCATAATTTTGCCCATAAAAAGGAAAAAATAATGAGCCAAGAATTTTTAGATTTTGAAATGCCGATTGCCGAACTTGAAGCTAAAATTGAGTCTTTAAGAGCGGTCAGTCTGCAAGATGACAAAATTGACCTTGATGATGAAATCAAGCGTTTACAAAAGAAAAGCGAAGAATTAACCAAAAAAACCTTTGCAAATTTAGATGCGTGGCAAATTTCCCGTATGGCACGCCACCCAAACCGCCCATACACTTTAGACTATATTGAACATATCTTCACTGAGTTTGATGAATTAGCAGGTGATCGTGCATTCGCTGATGATAAAGCCATTGTCGGCGGTATTGCTCGTTTAGACGGTCGCCCGGTGATGATTATTGGTCATCAGAAAGGTCGTACGGTAAAAGAGAAGGTAAAACGTAATTTCGGTATGCCTGCACCGGAAGGTTATCGTAAAGCATTACGCTTAATGGAAATGGCAGAACGTTTTAATATGCCGATTATTACCTTTATTGATACACCGGGAGCTTATCCGGGTATTGGGGCTGAAGAGCGCGGTCAATCAGAAGCGATCGCTCGCAACTTGCGTGAAATGTCGCAACTCTCTGTACCGGTAATTTGTACCGTAATTGGCGAAGGTGGTTCAGGCGGTGCATTAGCTATCGGCGTAGGTGATAAAGTCAATATGTTGCAATATTCAACCTACTCGGTTATTTCTCCTGAAGGCTGTGCCTCAATTCTATGGAAAAGTGCCGATAAAGCCTCAACTGCGGCAGAGGTAATGGGCTTAACTGCTCCACGTTTAAAAGAGTTAGAACTGATCGATAACATCGTGCCGGAACCATTGGGTGGGGCTCATCGAAATGTTGAGGAAATTGCACAAAATCTTAAACAACGTATTGTGGAAGATTTAGCGGAGTTAGATCAACTCAGCAAAGACGATTTATTAGAACGTCGTTATCAACGCCTAATGAACTATGGCTACGTTTAATCGGTTTTAAATAGAACAAGCGGTAAGATTTTTGTAGAAATTTGCAAAATCTTGCCGTTTTGCATTAAGAGAATAAAAAGATAAAAGAGATTTGAAAGTGGTGCCGACTACCGGAATCGAACTGGTGACCTACTGATTACAAGTCAGTTGCTCTACCTACTGAGCTAAGTCGGCATATAGAAAAGTTTTAACGAGGGAGAATTATAGCAATTTCTTTCCCGCCTTCAACCCTCAAGCCATTCAAATGACTAAAAAATAATACACATTAAGCTTTTAAAGGAGCAAGCGAATGAAAAACATACTCTCTATTCAATCCCACGTTGTCTATGGCTACGCCGGCAACAAAGCGGCAACCTTTCCAATGCAGCTTTTAGGAGTGGATGTTTGGGCATTAAACACAGTGCAATTTTCTAACCATACTCAATATGGGAAATGGGGCGGAATGGTAATGCCAAAAGAACAGATTGGCAGCATTGTAGAGGGAATTCACAATATCGATGAACTTCATCGCTGCGATGCGGTATTATCAGGCTACATTGGCTCTGCAGAACAAGTTGAAGAAATCATCAATGCATTCCATAAAGTAAAAGCGGAAAATCCTAATGCGATCTACATTTGCGACCCAGTAATGGGACACCCCGATAAAGGTTGTATCGTAGCAGATGGAGTAAAAGAAGGCTTAATCAATCTAGCGATGGCACAAGCTGATATCATCACACCAAATTTAGTGGAATTACGAGAGCTCACAGGCTTAACCGTAGAAAATTTCGAGCAAGTCTTAGAAGCCGTAAAAGTGATTTTAACTAAAGGTCCGAAAAAAGTGCTAGTAAAACATTTAAGCCGTGTAGGTAAAGATAGCAACAAATTTGAGATGCTTTTTGCCAACCAAGAGGGTATTTGGCATATCAGCCGACCGCTCTATCATTTCGACAAAGAACCGGTAGGTGTAGGTGATTTAACCGCCGGCTTATTCGTGGCAAATTTATTAAACGGCAAATCTGATCTCGATGCTTTCGAGCACACTGCAAATGCCGTAAACGAAGTGATGGAACAAACCTCAAAATCAGGCTTGTACGAACTCCAAATTATTCGCTCACGGGATTTAATCGTTAATCCACAATGTAATTATAAAGCTGTAAAAATTGCTTAATTGAAATTGTAAAATATTGATAAAATTCGACCGCTTGTAAAAATAAATTTACAAGCGGTTGTTTTTTCTCAAAACTTTGCAAATCGGTTTTGCCTTCTGAAATAAAGGCAATAAAAAAGAGGCATATCTTTCGATATACCTCTCTTCTTTTTTAGCTTATCGCTTCAAATAATGCTTTCGCTTAATTATTTGATGATTTTCGCAACAACGCCCGCACCTACTGTACGACCACCTTCACGGATAGCGAAGCGTAAACCTTCGTCCATCGCGATTGGGTGAATTAAGCTTACTACCATTTTGATGTTATCGCCAGGCATTACCATCTCAACACCTTCCGGTAATTCGATAGTACCTGTTACGTCTGTTGTACGGAAGTAGAACTGTGGACGGTAACCTTTGAAGAATGGAGTATGACGACCACCTTCTTCTTTTGATAATACGTAAACTTCTGATTCGAAGTCTGTGTGTGGAGTGATTGAACCCGGTTTAGCAAGTACTTGACCACGTTCGATTTCTTCACGTTTAGTACCACGTAATAATGCACCAACGTTCTCACCCGCACGACCTTCGTCTAATAATTTACGGAACATCTCAACACCGGTTACTGTTGTTTTCGTTGTATCTTTGATACCTACGATTTCAACTTCATCACCAGTACGGATGATACCACGCTCAACACGACCTGTTACTACTGTACCACGACCAGAAATTGAGAATACGTCTTCGATTGGTAATAAGAATGGCTTATCAATCGCACGCTCAGGCTCTGGGATATAAGTATCTAAGTGGTTTGCTAACTCAAGGATTTTCTCTTCCCACTCAGCAACACCGTTTAATGCTTGTAATGCTGAACCACGTACGATTGGAGTGTCATCGCCCGGGAAGTCGTATTGAGAAAGAAGTTCACGAACTTCCATTTCAACTAATTCTAATAACTCTTCGTCATCAACCATATCGCATTTGTTTAAGAATACGATGATGTATGGAACACCTACTTGGCGACCTAATAAGATGTGCTCACGAGTTTGTGGCATTGGACCATCTGTTGCTGCTACTACTAAGATAGCACCATCCATTTGTGCCGCACCGGTAATCATGTTTTTAACATAGTCCGCGTGTCCCGGGCAGTCAACGTGTGCGTAGTG
>NZ_JBAJJM010000017.1:0-10120 GCF_036880405.1 Mannheimia indoligenes
GTTTGTGGAGAAGTCATTGGTTAAAGAGAAAAAATGGCAAGAGATTGGGGAGATGGTAAGGGAAGTTGTGAGATTGGTTAAATAATTTTGCTTAATGCTCTTCCAATTAAAAACGTATGATTAATTAAGATCATACGTTTTCCTTCTTTAGATTTTAATATCACCTAAATAATCCATTTATTGCAAAATGTGATGAAAATAATCGATTTATTGCAACCATAATCAAGATTTGCGAAAATCAGGCATAAATAATCGATTTTAGTAAGAGGTTGATATGAATTTAAAAAAGCAGAATGTTGTTCAAGATCCTATTGGTGGATTATGGTTGGCTAAAATAACTGAAACTGAAACATTTCAGCCTTTACCGGTAATAAGCGGTATTGCCGGAAGACGTTCCACTTTAAGAGAAATTGAAACTGGCTTTAGAACGGAATTTTATCAAGAAAGTAGTCGACCCGCTGATACTATTATTGCTCATCTACAATTTTATCTACGTAATGAAATCCCACATCTTGAGTTTCTACAGCGTCTATTTAAGAAAATAGGCTCAGTACATATACAAAGCTGGATTAACCAAGAACCAACCGGGCAATATGCTAGGCGAGCTGCTTTTTTATATGAATGGCTTACCGGTGATATGCTTTCTGTACCTCATAATCTAGGAGGCAACTATATAGATGTACTAAATAGCGAAAAGGTGGTTACCGCATCTAAACATCACATAGAAAAAGATGAACGTTGGCGAGTTAATAATAATCTAGCCGGTACTCCTGACTTCTGCCCAATTTTGCTTAAAACAGAAAATTTTACTCAAGCAGCTGATCTAGATATTACCGGATTACTAAACAACCTTGTAGATGAATTTGGAGAGGAACTCATTCTACGGTCTTCCGTGTGGCTAACGCTAAGAGAAAGCAAATCCAGTTTTAAAATTGAAGGAGAAAGTAAACAGATATCACGTATTCAGAGATTCGCTGATGTTATTGCCCGTTATACAGGAAAAGGGGAATTACCTATTAACCCGGAGCAATTATCCATACTTCAACAGTCTATTCTGGGTGATAAAACGATTTTAAGTACATATGGAATAAGGCAATCCCCTGTTTTTGTAGGGCAAACAGTCCACTTTGATGAAGTGGTACATTATATAGCTCCACCCTATCAAACCTTGATAGCTAAATTAAAAGGCTTGCAGCAATTTTGGCAGAAAACAGAGGGACAATCTTCTATTATGAGAAGTGCTGCTATTGCCTTCAGCTTTGTTTATATCCATCCTCTTGCAGATGGAAACGGAAGGGTTCATCGTTTCTTATTTAATGATATTTTAAGACGAGATGGGGTTCTACCTGATTCTATAATTTTACCTATCTCAGGCGTAATTGCCGAATCAGAAACTGAAAGACAAGCCTATTTTTCCTTGTTAGATGAAATATCTAAACTATTAATGCAAAACATTAGAGGGGATTATTCTTTTTCTAAAGAAAAAGTTAACTATGCTGATGGCATTATCTCTAATCTTATCTTTACAAAAACAGAAAATGCTGAGCCTCTATGGCGTTTTCCTAATTTAACTAAACATGTTGAATATCTATCTCGGTTGATAAAACACGTTATTACTCACGATATGCACCAGGAATCCTCTTATCTACTTCATCACCAGAATGCAAGAGAAGCAATAAAAGACATTATCGAAATGCCAAATGAGTATGCTGATCGAATTATTCGCAGTGTTTTACAAAATCAAGGACAACGCTCAAATAAACTTATCAAGGAATTTGAGTTTTTAGCTGATGATGATTTATGGGAAAAGTTAAAAGTGGTGGTAATAGATAGCTTTAAAAATTAGAAAATATTACATATTTTCTATATATCCTTAATTTATATAGATAATTAATGTTCATCTATAAATTAAGAACAGCATTTTTCAAAATATCTAGTAAAAGAAGTTTAACTTAACTTCTTTAATTTAGATAATACTGTCCATAAGCGATTTTCTTGCAGTCTGTAAATGCTTTCTTAATGCAGCAATAGCAGCTAAGTCGTCTTTAATCACAATTTTTACAATTAACGCTAAATGTTCTTCTACTGCGAGAATATTTCTTGTATGTAAATTCTTATTATCCCATTGATAATGAAAGTGAAAAATAACAGAAATTAGTTCTATAAAGTCATTTATAAATGGATTATCTGCAGCAGATAAAATAAGTGTATGTAATTTTCTATCTAACTCTGAAAAATCTCTATATTTTTCAACTATATTATCTCTAAGTTCCCGATGTTCTTGTAACAATACTTTCATTTCTAACCAGCGAATATCATTCGCAGGCAAATTCATAAAACAATTTAATGCATGACACTCCAGCATTTCTCTTAATTCAAATAACTTATCTGCATAATGAGGAGTAAATTCAATCAATTTCCATCTTCCTCTACCAATATTCTTTATTAAGTTAAAACGTGAAAATTGAATTAAATATTCTTTTACTGTAAGAACATCAACATTAGAATCACCAGCTAATTTTAGTTCACTAAACTCATCTCCAGGTTTTATTATTTTTTGTTTAATTACTGTCTGAAAAAACGCCTCAAACTTCTGTAGTTGATCTTTATGATATTTTTTGATTTTAATACTCGATATTTTTTCAGACTCTTCTGGTAATCTAGCTATTATTAAATCATTATTACTTTTTATTAAAATATCTAAGCTAAGTAAATGATCCGTAGCATGCCTAACCGTAGTTCTACTTACATTATAAAGGGTTGCTAATGCAGACTGCGATGGCAGCCTATCTTTAAATTCTCCCTCAATTATAGAACTCATCATCTGATTTATAACATCTTCTCTTATATCAAATCCCTTACTCATCTCGAACCCTAATAAAAAACACATAAAAAACACAAAACCATAGTGTTAATCACAATATCAAAAAACTTTTTTGTTTTAAATGGTTTTTTAAAAAATAATGCTTGCTAGTAGTTATATATCATTTATATGTAGAGGAGAGTGTAATGAGAACTTTAGTTTGCAAAGAGCCTTTTAAATTAGCTTATGAAGAAAGAGAAAAGCCTAGAGCTAAAAGTGATGAAGCTATCATAAAAATCTCAGCTGTAGGTATTTGTGGTACAGACATTCATGCTTATGCTGGAAATCAACCTTTCTTTTCCTATCCAAGGGTACTTGGACACGAAGCAAGTGGTGTAATTATTGAGTTAGGTGAAAATGTTTCTAGTTTCAAAGTAGGACAACGAGTTGCCTTAATACCTTATGTCTCTTGTGATGAATGTGATGCGTGTAAAAGTGGAAAAACAAATTGTTGTGAAAAAATCTCTGTAATTGGTGTTCACGAAGATGGTGCATTCAGTGAGTATTTAGCTGTCCCGGCTAAAAATATTTTACCGATTGATGATAGTGTTGATTTTACGACAGCAGCATTAATTGAGCCTTTTGCTATTAGTGCACACGCGATAAGACGAGCACAACTGAATAAAGGAGATGATGTACTCGTTGTTGGTGCTGGTCCGATAGGATTAGCTGCTGCTGCAATTGCATTTGCAGATGGTGCAAATGTTGTTATTGCAGATACAAGTGCAGAACGCAGATTACATATCCAAAAACAACTTCGAGGAATAAAAACCCTCGACCCTATTAATGAGAAACTAGAAGATTTTTTTGGAGGAAGACTCCCGTTAGTTGTTATTGATGCTACAGGCAATCCAAAAGCGATGAACAATGCAGTAAATTCAATTCGTCACGGAGGAAAAATTGTATTCGTAGGATTATTCAAAGGTAATTTAGAAATTCCTGATCCCGATTTTCATAAAAAAGAAACTACTATGATGGGCAGCCGTAATGCAACATTTGAGGATTTTGCCAAAGTACAGAGATTGATGTCCGAAGGTAAAATCTCTGCCAATATGATGCTAACACATTTATTTGATTATGATGAGCTAGCTGATATCTATGAAGAAAAAATCACTAAAAATAAAGAATTAATCAAAAGTGTTATTTTATTTAAGAACAGATAAAAAACACTTAAATATGACGGATAACTAATTTTTAAACAATTTTTATGCAACTTTTTAATTAATTAGTTACATTAATATTCAATCTATACTACCTATTATTTCTGATGGAGAAACACTATGAAACTACTTTCTAAATCAATTAAGACAATTCTTTCAGTTGGCTTGTTAGGAGCGTCTATCAATGCTTTAGCTGGTACTGAAATTATGATTGCTTATGGAAATCAACCTGGTGAACCAATTGATAAAGCAATGCATTTCTGGGCTGATAAGGTTAAAGAAAAATCAAATGGAGATATCACATTTAAACTATTTCCATCTAGCCAACTTGGTAGTGAAACAGAAGTGATGGAACAAGCTAAATTTGGAGCAAATATTATTACCATTAGTGATTATGGTGCATTAATGGATCTTGTTCCGGATCTTGGTGTAATTAATGCTCCTTATATCAGTCAATCTTTCGAGAAAAAATCAAAGTTGTTAAATTCCGATTGGTTTAAAGAACTAAGCAATAAATTAGACCAGCATCAAATTCATATTATTGTTCCTGATGTAGTATATGGAACTCGCCACCTATTAACTAAAAAACAAGTTACTAAGCCTGAAGATTTAAAAGGAGTAAAAGTGCGTGTGCAACACTCCCGTTTATTCCTTGAAACCATTAAAGCAATGGGCGGCGTTCCAACACCAATGTCATTATCTGATGTTTATCCGGGGTTATCGGAAGGTATTATTGATGGATTAGAAAATCCAGCCGTTGTTTTATTTGGTGGAAAATTCTTTGAAGTAGCAAAAAACCTAAGTCTAACAGCTCATACTAAACATATGTCTCCTTTTGTTGCAGGAACATCTTTTTGGAATACTCTAACGCCTGAGCAACAAAATATCATCATTGAAGCTAGCCGCGAAATGGTTGTTTATGGTGCAAATTTAATTAATGAAGCAGAACAAGAAGCTCTTCAAAAATTAAAAGATGCCGGAGTTACGATTAATGAAGTAGATTTACCTGCATTTGAACAATCTGTAAGTGGCGTTATTTCTACAGGCTTCCCTGAATGGTCTCCAAATCTATATAAGAATGTTCAAGAAAAATTATCTCAATTTTAACTAACTCTATACAAGGTGGTTAAAGATTTAACCACCTTGTAATAAGGATAGGTTTATATGAATACTATAAAAGAACCAAAGAAATTTTGGCTAAGTGATATAGATGAAATTTTAGCTTCTTTATTTTTAGCCTTAATAGTCATATTTTCAGGCTATGGCGTGATAACACGCTATTTCTTAAACTCTCCAAGTGCTTGGGTAGAAGAAGTCTGTGTTGTATTTTTCATCTGGTTCACATTCTTAGCTTCTAGTGCATTATGTAAAAATAATGAGCTAATTAGGATTGATTATTTATTAACAAAAATTCCAACTAAAGTTGCAAACTTTATCGATGGAATTATCCAACCATTAATTATGATTTTTTGCTTAGCATTTATGATTTACTTAGGATTTAAATTACTCCCTATGTCAAAAATGCGATTCACCCCTGGGTTACAAATATCATACATCTATATTTATTCAATTATTCCAATAAGTGCATTGTTTATGCTCTTCTATGAAATAAGAAAGATCATATATCACATTAAAATCAATAGAGGTTAATTATGGACGTTATTATTCCTATTTTTATTCTATTGCTCCTCTTTGTTATCGGTACACCAGTAGCATTCTGTATATTCTGCTCTACACTCACTTATTTTCTGATGAATTCTAATCTACCAATGATTATGTTGGTACAGCGTTTAGCTGGAGGATTGGAATCTGTAACATTATTAGCGATTCCATTTTTTATAATGGCTGGTGTATTTATGAATCATACTGGCATAAGTGAGCGGCTACTAAAATTCTGTGAGGTACTAACTGGACATATGAATGGCGGATTAGCCCAAGTGAATGTCGCACTCAGTACCTTAATGGGAGGGTTATCAGGTTCAAATATTGCAGATGCTGCAATGAATTCTAAGCTCCTTGTTCCTCAAATGGTAGCTCGTGGATATAGTGCATCATTTTCTGCGGCCGTAACAGCCGCAGGTTCATTAATAACGCCCATTATTCCACCTGGAATTGCGATGATTATTTATGGTTATGTAAATAATGTATCTATTGGGCGTTTATTCTTAGCTGGTGTAGTTCCAGGTACATTGCTCTGTATTTTAATGATGATTTTAGTCTCTATCATTTCTAAGAAAAGAGGATATCTTCCTATTCGTGAAAAAAGAGCAAGTTGTAAAGAAGTTATTATTTCAGCAAAAGATGCTGTATTAGCTCTTTTATTACCAGTTATCATCATTGGTGGTATCCGTATGGGAGTTTTTACACCGACAGAAGCTGGAGCAGTAGCAGTTATTTATGCTGTAATTCTAGGTGTGTTTATTTATAGAAATATGGATGCCAAAAAATTATGGTTAGCAACGAGAGAATCAGCATTAGGTGCAGCAAACGTATTACTAATTATCTGTGTTGCAGTTGCATTCTCAAAATTCTTAACGTGGGAACAAGTTCCACAATCACTGGCTAAGTGGATGACAACAATCGTGGATAGTCCAATTGCGTTCTTAATGCTAGTAAATGTAGCATTATTAATTCTAGGAATGTTCCTTGAAGGTAATGCAATTATGATTGTATTAGCCCCTCTTTTAGCTCCAATTGCACATTCTTACGGCATTGACCCAATCCACTTTGGTATCGTATTCATCTTTAATGGTGCAATAGGAACAATTACCCCACCGTTAGGAACAGTAATGTTTACCACCTGCTCCATTACTGAAGTTCCAATCGAAAAATTTATTAAAGATGTTATTCCATTCTGGGGATTACTAATTTTTGAATTAATTCTTCTCACCTACATTCCATCCATCACAACTTGGTTACCAAACTTAGTTTACGGTGTAGCACAGTAATAAAAAATAGAGGTTATAAATGAAACAACTAAATAGAATCAATTTTCCTGGTCGTCAGCATCCGACCAAAATCATTCAATTCGGTGAGGGTAATTTTTTACGTGCATTTATTGATTGGCAGATTGATATTCTAAACGAAAAAACCGATTTAAATGCCGGTGTAACAGTTATCCGTCCAATCAATACCGATTTTCCTCCTTTGCTTAATACTCAGGATGGACTTTACACCACAATTATCAGAGGATTAGATGAAAACGGCAATAAAGTGAAAGAAAGCCGTATTATTCGTTCGGTGAATAACGAACTTAATATCTATCAGAGCTATGATGAATACTTACAATTAGCCCATAATTTAGACATCAAGTTTATTTTCTCTAATACTACTGAAGCAGGAATTAGTTATAACGAGCAAGATCAATTTGATAATACGCCTCCTTCAACTTATCCAGCAAAATTAACTCGTTTGTTATATGAGCGTTTTACTGTAGTTAATGGCGATGACACTAAGGGTTTTGTGATTATTCCTTGTGAATTAATCGACTATAACGGTGAGCAACTTAAAGCATTAGTGTTGAAATATGCCGAACAATGGCAGCTTTCTGTTGAATTTGTACAATGGATTGAAACTGCCAATACATTCTGTTCAACTCTAGTTGATCGCATTGTTACAGGCTACCCTCGTAACGAAGTTGCTGAATTGGAAGCAGAATTAGGTTACAAAGATACTTTCTTAGATACCGCAGAGCATTTCTACTTGTTTGTGATTCAAGGTCCGAAATCATTGGAAAAATTATTACGCTTAGATCAAGTCGATTTAAACGTGTTAATTGTTGATGATATTAAACCTTACAAAGAACGTAAAGTTGCTATTTTAAACGGAGCTCATACCGCTCTTGTTCCGGTGGCTTATTTGGCAGGCGTGGATACTGTGGGGGAAGCGATGAATGATACAGAGCTATGCCAATTTGTGCAGCATACGATGGATAAAGAAATTATCCCTGTACTTTCTTTACCACAAGAGGAATTACAACAATTTGCCGATGCGGTCATCAAACGTTTCCAAAATCCATTTATTCAACATCAGCTGCTATCTATTTCATTAAATAGTATGACGAAATACCGTACCCGCAATTTACCCCAATTGCTTGCGTATGTTGAAAAACTCGGAAAATTACCACCACACTTAACTTTTGCATTAGCAGCTTTAATTGCATTTTATCGTGGTGAGCGTGGTGGACAAGCTATCCCACTACAAGATGATGAATACTGGTTATTGAATTTCAAAGAGTGGTGGCAAAAAGTTGCAAATGGCGAACTTACGTTAGAACAATTAGTGCGTAATGTGTTAAGCCAGCAAGAACATTGGGAGCAAGATTTAACTGCTGTGCCGGGCTTGGTGAATACCGTTACTCAACAATTATCATTTATTTTGCAAAAAGGAATGCGTAAAGCGTTACAAGAGTATTGTGCAGATTAACGGGGGAGTAATAATGAAGCAATTTATAAAAATTCAGCCGCAAGATAATGTGGCAGTCGCATTGCAAGATCTTACAGCAGAAACGGTAGTTGAAGTTGAAGGACAGCCTATCGAACTCAAAGCCGATATTAACCGAGGGCATAAATTTGCCCTCAGCACCATTGAACAAGGCAAAGATATTATCAAATATGGCTATTCAATTGGTCACGCTTTACAGAAAATCGGTATTGGCGAGCATATTCATACTCACAATGTAAAAACCAATTTAAGTGATATTAATGAATATGAATATAAACCTGAATTATCCAGTATCTCAGTACAACAACCAGATCGTGATATACAAATTTATCGCCGTAAAAATGGAGATATCGGTATTCGTAATGAACTTTGGATTGTTCCAACAGTTGGTTGTGTCGTGGGTATTGCCAATCAAATTAAAAAACTCTTTATGCAGCAAAACGATTTAAGTGATATTGACGGTATATTCACTTTTAATCACAGCTACGGCTGCTCTCAATTAGGCGATGATCACGAAAACACTAAAATTATGCTGCAAAATATGGTGAAGCATCCAAATGCAGGAGCAGTTTTAGTGATCGGATTAGGTTGTGAAAATAACCAAGTTGATGTTTTTAAAGAAACTTTGGGAGAATATGACCCAAGTCGTGTGAAATTTATGATTTCGCAACATCACAATGATGAAGTCGAAACAGGGCTTGAGCTGGTACAACAACTTTATGAGGAAATGCGTCAAGATAAACGGGAACCAGGTAAACTAAGTGAAGTTAAATTTGGCTTGGAATGTGGTGGTTCTGACGGTTTTTCGGGCATTACAGCCAACCCGATGCTTGGTAATTTTTCGGACTATCTGATTACTCACGGCGGCACAACAGTTTTAACTGAAGTACCTGAAATGTTTGGGGCTGAACGTATTTTAATGAGTCATTGCCGAAATCAAGAAACCTTCCAAAAAACAGTGGATATGGTAAATGATTTTAAAACCTATTTTATCAAACATAATCAACCGATTTATGAAAATCCATCTCCGGGCAATAAAGCAGGCGGTATTACCACATTGGAAGATAAATCTCTCGGTTGCACGCAAAAAGCAGGGCATAGCCAAGTGGTTGATGTCCTAAAATATGGGGAGCGTTTAAAAACCAAAGGGCTTAATTTATTAAGTGCACCGGGCAATGATGCTGTTGCAACCAGTGCTTTAGCAGGTGCCGGTTGCCATATGGTGCTATTTACTACCGGTAGAGGCACGCCTTACGGTGGTTTTGTACCAACGATGAAAATTGCAACGAACAGTGAATTGGCACAACGCAAAAAAAATTGGATTGATTTTGATGCAGGCAGACTTGTTCACAATATGACAATGGAAGAATTGCTAGATGATTTTATCGATCTTGTTATAGAAACAGTGAATGGCAAACAAACTAAAAATGAAATTAATGAATTTAGGGATTTAGCTATTTTCAAAAGCGGTGTAACACTTTAATGAACAGGAAGTATTGTTAATGCTATACAAGCGGTCTTTTTTAGCAATTTTTTGCAACATCATTTAATAAAAGTGAGGGCTAAATGAACAAACTCGCAATCATCGGTGAATGTATGATCGAACTCAACGGCGAGCCGTTTGGGCAAATGTACCAAACTTACGGCGGTGATT
>NZ_JBAJJM010000018.1:0-32961 GCF_036880405.1 Mannheimia indoligenes
TACTAACCTAATCAAAAAATAAGGTTAGCAACTATTTTGTCTACTATGCCAAGGTACTCATAATTTAGCTTAATTCACTATAATTGGACTTCCCTAATATTCTCTACTCTATTAACGCTAGTTTAAACATTTCTATTACTTATCTTATAATTATAAATCTACAAATAATTTTCCTAAACAAAAAGAGAGCTATATAGCTCTCTTTTACTTTATATTTATATTTATATTTATATTTATATTTATATTTAAAATTATTACATCGCTACAATTACACATTCTGCTACGCTACGAGCATTTGACTGTGCTCTTGAAGTTGCTGCTCTATCGCCAACCGGACCAACAAAAACACGATTCCAATCTGCACTGCTGGCAATTCGAGCATTAAATCCTGCCATAGCAAGGCGTGCTTGCATATTTTCTGCTTGAGCTTTATTTTTAAATGCCCCACATTGTAAACCGAATTTACCTGCTTGATTTGCCGCTTTATCTGCCGGTGTTGCCGCACTTGCAACAATTTTAGCCGGTTGTTCTTTTTTCACTTTTTCTTCTGCTAACTTAGCTTGCTCAGCCTTTTTAGCTTCTTGCTGTTTTTTCAATTCAGCTTGTTTACGCTTTTCTTCCGCTCTCTTTTGAGCTAAGGCTTCCTCTTCCGCTCTTTTTGCTGCCAGAGCCTCATCACTTAATTGAGGCTCTTGTGTTGCCTTATCTGTTGTCTCTGCTGGAGTTTCTACTGTTGAATTTTGCTGTACTTGTTCAGCTAAACGCGCTTCTTCTTGTTTACGTCTTTCTTCAATTTGTTGCTTTTGCTGAGCTGTTAATTGAGCTAAACGTTCTTGTGAAGTTTGATTATTATCAGTAATGACCGTGCGAGTTTCCAAATCACGAATATAACTCCAGCTTTCCTCCGGTCTGCTCGGCAATTGACTTTTTGGCTGCTGTTGAACTGGTTGTGCTGTATTCGAAACAGTTGTTGGAGCCGGTGCATTTGCTTTTAAAAGCCATAATGCAATACCGCAACCTAAAATCAAACCAATAATTAGGATCAGAACCTTTTTTAACGCACTTTCTTTTTGTGTTTTTTTACTTTTTTTCTCGTTTGAACGAGCAACATAATCACGCTGTGGCACAATAACCGCCTTCCCTAAATAAAAAATAAACTAATTTGTAAATTTTACTGTAAAAATAACCGCTTGCCTATCTTATATACCGCATTCTGTTTTAAAGTTTTGTAAAAAACGACAAAAAGATCCTGTTTATTCGTTTTTTTGATGAGAAAGATAAATATCAAAACGGTGATTTTTCGTCATATGGGAAAAATCCGGTTTTTGATCTGCCAAAAAAGGAGCATAATCCGGGCGTTTCACCACCACTCGTTTTTTCGCTAACGCCTTTGCCGGCAGAAAAAAATCATCGGAATCTAAATCTGCCCCGACTAAATGCTGAAACACTCGCATCTCTTTTTTTACCAAGGCACTTTTTTGTTTGTGTGGATACATCGGATCTAAATAAACAACATCTGCCGCATTCAGTTGTGGTTCAAGCAGCGAAATGTTGCGAACATCCGCCAAAATCATTCGTTCTTGCATAAAACTGCCGATTTCTGGATCTTGATAAGCCCGATTTAGCCCATCTTCCAATAATGCCGCCACAATAGGATTTCGCTCCACTAACAGTACCTTGCAACCTACGGCAGCTAATACGAACGCATCTCGCCCTAAGCCTGCCGTAGCATCAATCACTGTAGGTAAATAATCGCCTTTAATGCCGACCGCTTTTGCCACTGCTTCGCCCCGTCCGCCGCCAAATTTTCGGCGATGAGCCATAGTGCCATCTACAAAATTCACAGCGATTGCCCCAAGTTTTGGCTCGTCTAACTTACGTAATTCCAAACGTTCTTCGGTTAAAACTAACGCAAGGGAGCTATCAGCTTGATGAATTAGCTGCCATTTGTCGCAAATATGTTGGAATTTGTCGTGATTATCGGTTTCGTTAATTAATTGGATCATTTTAGTAATTCATCAAAATGGGCAAGTAAACAGGCTTTGCCCGCGACATCTTCGTCTTGCCAAGCGGATTTCAGCATTTCATCGGTAAATAATGTTTCATATTCTGCCGCAATCGGGCGATAGCTGATATGCCAAGGCTCAAATCCGACTCGATTATGCGTGCCGTCAAAGGGGAAATAAAAACCAAATTGTTCTGCGTGAGCGTGTAGCCACTCGGTGAGTTCAGCAAAATAGCCACCTTCTAAATACTCCCAAGGCTCTAACAAAAGTTGGGTATTTTCAGGGAGCAAATCTGGGTCGAAAATATCAATTTCCGTCCCCCAATGATGTCGGCTTGAACCGGGAACCGCCGACCAACGCAACATTGCTTGGCATTTTTCGAAATCGGAGAGTTGGCTCATATCAATCGCAGTGCCATTATCATCGTGAACTTTACGTTCTCCGTTGAATTTCATATTCCAAATTAATTTTTGGCGTTCAAAATCCCGAAAGGTACTGGCTGGCTGAAGATTAAAACCTGCCTCTTTTGCCCCTTGTTGCAATGCCAAAAACGCCTCAACCACTTCAGGCTGAAGGAAATGTTTATCCGAAAGCGGATTTAGCAACGCTACCAAATGGACTCGCGTTTTACCAGTTAAAATAGCTGCAAAATTTTCCACAAAAATGACCGCTTGTATGCTAAAAATCAATGGATTGAATTATAAACTAAATTTCAGCGATATGTTTTTTCTTGTGGAAATAAAAGCCTTTCTATGTTAAAAAGTGAGCCGTATTTCCCTTTAAATTTTTAACTGATTAAGGAACACAACAATGTCTTTACAAGCAATTATTGAAGCGGCATTTGAACGCCGTGCAGATATCACACCTAAAACTGTTGATGCAGAAACCAAAGCGGCTATTGAGGAAGTAATCGCTGGTTTAGATAACGGTTCTTTGCGTGTGGCTGAGAAAAAAGATGGCGAATGGGTCGTAAACCAATGGGTGAAAAAAGCCGTGTTACTTTCATTCCGTATCGCAGACAACCAAATCATTGACGGTGCAGAAACCAAATTCTACGACAAAGTACCAACTAAATACGGCAATTATACGGAAGAACAATTCAAAGCAGATGGCATCCGTGCCGTACCGGGTGCAGTAGTACGTAAAGGTTCACACATCGAGAAAAACGTGGTATTAATGCCATCTTTCGTGAACATCGGTGCATACGTTGGCGAAGGCACAATGGTGGATACTTGGGTAACCGTAGGCTCTTGTGCACAAATCGGTAAAAACGTACACCTTTCAGGCGGTGTGGGCATTGGTGGCGTATTAGAGCCGTTACAAGCAAACCCAACTATTATCGGTGATAACTGCTTTATCGGTGCACGTTCTGAAATCGTGGAAGGCGTGATTGTGGAAGATAACTGCGTGATCTCAATGGGCGTATTTATTGGTCAATCCACCAAAATCTACGACCGTGAAACTGGCGAAGTACATTACGGACGTGTACCGGCAGGCTCGGTAGTAGTTTCAGGCTCACTGCCATCTAAAGATGGTTCACACAACCTTTATTGTGCGGTGATTGTGAAAAAAGTTGATGAGAAAACACTTAGCAAAGTAGGCTTAAACGAACTTTTACGTTCAATCGAAGAATAATAAATGTTCCCTCACTTTGCAAAAGTGAGGGATTTTTTTACCGCTTGTAAGGAAATATATGGCAATAATCGTCCGAAAAATGGCGGAACAAGATACCGATCAAGTTTTCCCTCTAATGCAAAAACTGGCTGAGTTTGAGCATTATATCGATTCATTTGCAATTACACCTGAGGTTGTAGTTGAATCTGGCTTTCGAAAAAATCCGCCTGATTTCTACTGTTTAGTAGCAGAAAATGAAGGAAAGATTGTAGGAATGTTAGTCTATTACTTCCTGCCTTATACCGCTCAAAATCGTCCTGCTATTTATATGAAAGAGTTGTATGTTGATGAAACGGCTCGTAATCAAAAAGTGGGCGAAGCATTAATGGAAGCCTTAAAAGCGGAGGCAAAAGCACATCGCTGCACAATAATCAAATGGACAGTTGCCCCTTGGAACGAGGGAAGTATTCGTTTCTATCAACGTTTAGGAGCAACCGAAAATCGTGAATGGTTAAACTACGAATTAAGTGTGGAGTAGGTAATGAAAAAAATCTTACTATTAAACGGTCCAAACCTGAATATGCTTGGCAAGCGTGAGCCTGAAATTTACGGTTCACAAACGTTAGCAGATATTGAAAACCATCTGAAAACTTTAGCCTCATCGCAAGGGGTAGAACTAGATTGCTTCCAAGCGAATGGTGAAGAACCAATCATCAACCGTATTCATCAAGCTTTTCAGAACACCGATTTTATTATTATTAACCCCGGAGCGTTCACTCACACCAGCGTGGCAATTCGTGATGCGTTGCTCTCTGTTTCAATTCCTTTTATTGAAGTACATCTTTCTAATGTGCATAGCCGTGAACCTTTCCGCCATCACTCCTATCTAAGTGATATAGCAAAAGGCGTTATTTGTGGCTTGGGGGTTAAAGGCTATGAATATGCGTTGGATTTTGCGATTTCACAATTAAAAAAATAAGGTAATAAAATGGCAGTTAAAAATGAACAATTTATCGTTATCTGTAACGGTGTGATTCGCTTATTTGGCAATATTGTAAAGGTGCTGAGCTACCCTTTCCACGCTCTGTTTCCGAAAAAACGCTTTACGATTCCGGAATATAGTCCAGCAAAAATTCGCTCTAACAAGCCAACAAAAATTACCAAAACAATTTGGCAAACGAATTATTCAAATAAAGTAACCTTGCCAATGTATGCCAATTATTTATTTAATCGCTTGATGTCATTAAGTTATGATTATCGTTATGTCAGCACAGAAGAACGTGAGGCCTATATCAAAGCCAATGCAGACGAACGCACTTTTAATGCTTACAGCAAGCTTACGGATGGTGCAGCTCAAGCTGATTTCTGGCGAATCTTCACTTTATTAAGAGAAGGCGGCATTTATATTGATATTGATGGGCATTTGGTCTACCCGCTTTCTAAAATTATTAATGAAAACGATAGCGAGGTATTAATCAAACGCCGTGATAAATATACTAACTTTTTCTTAGCAAGCGAAAAAGGTAACTGGATTTTAAAAGATACGCTTGAGCTAATTATCAGCAATATTGAAAACCGTCGCATTGAGGGTGGTGTATTTGTAATGACAGGTCCAGATACATTAAATAATGCCATTGGCGATAAAGCGGTAAATTTTCGCCGTGATAAAGTAACCTGTGCACAAGGCACATTCACAAATGAGTATTTTCAATATATCGACAAACCGGGCAGCAAATGGAACTACAAGAAGAATGAGGATTTGCTCAAATAAGTTACAAGCAGTTGAAATTTGCAAAAAATTTACCATTTTTGACCGCTTGTTATCGGTAAAATTTTGATTACCCCAACTGGTACGATGAATACTAAAATCACGTATTTTCGCCAAATTTATGAGATTTTATTCGCAAAATCCGTGAAATTCAGGTATTCTACACCCAGAATTTTTAGCTCTGCATTCTATTATTTACGATAAAAAATGCAGAGTTCTATTTTTATTATTAATCACACACGGAATCTTATTATGGATATTCGCAAAATCAAAAAACTTATCGAATTAGTTGAAGAATCTGGCATTACTGAATTAGAAGTGTCTGAAGAAGAAGGTACAGTACGTATTAGCCGTGCTGCACCAGCAGCAGTTGTTGCTCCTACTGTTCAATATGCAGCTGCACCTGTTGCTGCCTCTGCTCCTGCTGCCGCTCCACAACCTGCTGCACCAGCCTCTTTCCCTTCTAATGCGGCAACGGAGCAAGTAAGTGGACACGCTGTACGTTCTCCAATGGTAGGTACGTTCTATCGTAGCCCAAGCCCGGATGCGAAAGCCTTTGTGGAAGTAGGTCAAACCGTGAAAATCGGCGATGCACTCTGCATTGTTGAAGCGATGAAAATGATGAACCGCATTGAATCAGATAAAGCCGGTGTAGTTAAAGAAATTTTAGTTAATGATGGCGAACCGGTTGAGTTCGACCAAAAATTATTCATCATCGAATAATCTATGTTTGCCCTTATATTTTATTTAATAGGGGCATCTTTCCAACCAATTCACTTCAAGGGAATCTCCCAATGTTAGAAAAAGTTGTTATTGCAAACCGTGGCGAAATTGCTTTACGCATTTTACGAGCCTGTAAAGAATTAGGCATTAAAACGGTTGCCGTTCACTCAACAGCAGACCGTGAATTAAAACATGTTTTATTAGCAGATGAGACTATCTGTATTGGTCCTGCTCCTTCTGTTAAAAGTTATTTAAATATCCCAATGATTATTGCGGCAGCAGAAGTAACAAATGCAGATGCAATTCACCCGGGCTATGGTTTCTTATCTGAAAATGCTAACTTTGCAGAACAAGTTGAAAAATCAGGTTTTGTGTTTATCGGTCCAACAGCTGACGTAATCCGTTTAATGGGCGATAAAGTATCTGCAATTAATGCGATGAAAAAAGCGGGCGTGCCTTGCGTACCGGGTTCTGATGGTCCTATTGGTACTGATCCGAAGAAAAACAGAGAAATTGCAAGCCGCATCGGCTACCCTGTTATCATCAAAGCCTCTGGCGGTGGCGGTGGTCGTGGTATGCGTGTTGTTCATCACGAGAAAGATTTAGAAGAATCTATCGCAATGACTAAAGCTGAAGCAAAAGCAGCCTTTAATAACGATATGGTTTATATGGAGAAATATTTAGAAAATCCACGCCATATTGAAATTCAAGTGCTTGCTGATACACACGGTAATGCCGTTTATTTGGCGGAACGTGATTGCTCAATGCAACGTCGCCACCAAAAAGTGGTGGAAGAAGCACCGGCACCGGGTATTACGGAAGAATTACGTAAATTCATCGGTGAACGTTGTGCAAATGCTTGTCGTGAAATCGGCTATCGTGGTGCAGGTACATTCGAGTTTTTATACGAAAACGGCGAGTTCTATTTCATTGAAATGAACACACGTTTACAGGTAGAACACCCTGTTACAGAGATGATCACAGGCGTGGACTTAGTGAAAGAGCAACTGCGTGTTGCAGCCGGTTTACCACTTTCTATTAAACAAGAAGATATTAAAGTGAAAGGACACGCTATTGAGTGTCGTATCAATGCGGAAGATCCTCAGACTTTCTTACCGTCTCCGGGCAAAATTACACGCTTACACGCACCGGGTGGTTTAGGTGTACGTTGGGATTCTCACATTTACTCAGGCTATAGCGTACCACCACATTATGATTCAATGATTGGTAAACTCATCACTTTTGCAGAAGATCGTGATATTGCTATTCGTCGTATGGAAAATGCGTTATCTGAAACAATTGTTGATGGAATTAAAACAAATATTCCATTGCATACACAAATTCTTTCTGATAGCGAATTCCGCAAAGGTGGCACAAATATCCACTATTTAGAGAAAAAACTCGGTCTTAAATAACCCTCAAAGGCGAACAATGTTCGCCTTTTTCATTATTTTCTTACCCAAAATGTGAATGATGTCGCTAAATCATAAAAAATTTCACGTTTTCTGCGATTTCTCAGGTAGAATATTAAATAAACTAAAGCAATACAATCGTAAGGAGCATTTATGAACATTCCATTCTGCTTACCTGAAAACATTAGCCCTGAAACATTTTTACGTGAATATTGGCAAAAACGTCCTCTTTTAATTCGTAATGGCTTACCTCAAATTGTAGATTTATTTGAGCCGGAAGATATTATGGAATTAGCCTTAGAAGAGGAAGTTACTGCACGCCTTATTCAATGCAAAGGGGATAAATGGTCTGTAAAAGCAAGCCCGCTTGTAGAAGAAGATCTACAGAATCTGCCGGAGCAATGGTCTGTTATGGTGCAAAATCTTGAACAATGGTCGCCAGAACTGGGAGAATTATGGCAAGCCTTCGGTTTTATCCCACAATGGCAACGTGATGATATTATGGTGTCCTGCTCGCCATTAGGTGGCACTGTAGGAAAACATTATGATGAATACGATGTTTTCCTCGTTCAAGGCTATGGACAACGCCGTTGGCAGCTTGGCAAATGGTGTGATCCAAGTACCGAATTTAAACCAAACCAACCTATCCGTATTTTTGATGATATGGGCGAGTTGGTATTAGACGAAGTGATGAACCCGGGCGATGTGCTTTATGTGCCGTCCAGAATGGCTCATTATGGCGTATCAGAAAGCGATCAAGGCTTAACATTCTCGTTTGGTCTACGTTATCCGAATGCAACAGATTTATTAGAGAACCTCTGTAAAACCATTGAGCAACAAGCGGATACGATTAATTCATCGGAATTTCATATTCCATTCCGTTTAAGCCCGAATGAGCAACCTAGTGCATTACTTGATCCGAAAACGGTTAAAACCTTTAAACATCATTTAATCGATCTACTGCAAAATTCTGATCAATTTGACGATCTACTTACTCATAGTGTGGCAACAGCAGTGAGCTCACGTCGCTATGAATTGCTACAAACAGATAATGAATATTATCCGGATGAAGTTCAAGAAGTGTTAGAAGCAGGCGGCTGGTTGCAACAAGATGCGAATGTGAAAATTCTTTATACTGAAAACCCACAACGTGTTTATGTAAATGGCGAATGGATTGATGAGCTGAATGAAGCAGAAATGACGTTACTTACTCGCATCGCAAATGGTGATTCAATTTCGTGGAATAAGCTCGCTTCCAAAGTGCAAGATCAAGCAGAGCTGGAACTAATTCTAGATACCATCTGCGATTGGTTAGGCAGCGGTTGGATTATTTTATCGGAAGCGGAATAGTCGTAAATCTTACAAGCGGTTAAATTTGCAAAAAAATTTGTAAATTTAACCGCTTGTTTATTTAAATAAGGGAGTAAGATGCAAATTGAACAATATCAACAATGGGTTCGGGCGTTTTATCAACAACAAGGTTGGTATGAGCGTAGCCCCTTTATGCGAGTAACCTATCTCACCGAAGAAATAGGTGAGGTTGCCTGTGCAATAAGAGCCATTGAAATCGGGCGTGAACGACCTGATGAAAGCGAAGCCTCCCACCAACAGAAACGGGAAAATTTGATCGAAGAGCTAGGCGATGTAATGGATAATTTATTTGTACTTGCCGATAAATACGGCATCTCAATGACAGAAGTGGTTGAACGTCATCAAGCAAAATTTGAGAAACGTTATTTGCAAAAGAATGTGGAAAAATGACCGCTTGTTATCATCAAAAACAAAAGCCTTGGGGAAAACCCAAGGCTTTTATGCATTTCACACTGCGTTGTAGCAAATTAGTCGCCAAGACGCTCTTTGATACGTGCAGATTTACCAGAACGCTCACGTAAGTAGTAAAGTTTAGCTTTACGTACTGCACCTTTACGTTTAACAGCAATGCTATCAATTACAGGTGAGTGAGTTTGGAATGTACGCTCAACGCCTACGCCGTTTGAAACTTTACGTAGTGTGAATGCAGAGTGCAAGCCACGGTTACGAATTGCAATAACCACGCCTTCGAACGCTTGCAAACGTTTTTTACTACCTTCTACTACCCATACCTTAACTTCTAATGTATCACCTGGACGGAAGCTAGGTAAATTTTGTTTTAACTGTTCTTGTTCAAGTTGTTTGATGATGTTACTCATTTTAAAAACCTTCTATAATCCTAGAATTAACTGATTTTGTGTTGTTTTTTAATTTGATTCAACAACACTCTCTGTTCGTCAGTCAGAGCTAGGCTATCCAATAGCTCAGGGCGTCTTAACCACGTTCGTTCAAGCGATTGTTGTAACCGCCATTTGCGAATTTGCTCGTGGTGTCCCGACATCAGCACTTCTGGGACAGGCATACCGTCTAACACTTCAGGGCGAGTATAATGCGGGCAATCTAATAAACCTTCTGCGAAAGAATCTTCCAACGCCGAAGCCTGTTTGCCTAATACACCGGGAACAAACCTTGCAACAGCATCAATTAATGTCATTGCAGGCAGTTCTCCCCCTGTCAGTACGTAATCTCCGATTGACCATTCCTCATCAACTTCAGTTTGAATCAATCTCTCATCAACCCCTTCATATCGTCCACAGATTAAAATCAGTTTCTGATTTGAAGCTAACGTTTGCACGCCGGCTTGATCAAGTTTACGACCTTGCGGTGAAAGGTAAATTACTTTAGCCTCTACACCATCTGCTGCTTTGGCTGCCTCTTTAGCTGCACGAATTGCATCACGTAAAGGCTGAACCATCATTAACATTCCCGGACCACCACCGTAAGGGCGATCATCCACGGTTTTATGTTTATCTAATGTGAAATCGCGAGGATTCCAACATTCTATTTGCAGCAGATTTTGTTTAACTGCACGTCCTGTTACCCCAAAATCGGTGATTGCTTTAAACATTTCAGGGAATAGTGAAATGATACCAATCCACATCATTAATGCCTCAAATGCTTTTAAAAGCTAACCGCATACCTGAGGTTAGAAACCAGCATCCCACTCCACCGTAATGGTTTTGGTGGCGAGATCTACTCTTTTAACTACTTGTTCGTATAAGAACGGAATTAATCGTTCTTGTTTACCAAAAGCATCTTTGCTGTTTGCACGCACCACTAACACATCGTTTGAGCCTGTTTCCATCATTTCAGTTACAGTTCCCATTGTGTAGCCTTCCAAGTTTACTACTGTACAACCGATTAAATCGTGCCAATAGTAATCCCCTTCTTCCAATTCAGGAAACACAGATAAATCCACACCAATTTCGGCATTAGTTAATAACTGTGCAGCTTCACGGTCTTCTGTACCCTTTAATTTCACAATCAAATCATTGCTGTGATAACGCCAAGCTTCGAGCTCGACTGGCTGCCATTGCCCTTTGATTTTTAAGAACCATGGCTGATAGTCGAAAATACTTTCAGATTGTTCTGTTGATGAATAGAGGCGTAACCAGCCACGGATCCCATAGGTTGAACCTAATTTCCCGACAACTTCAATTTTTTGTTCGCTCATACTCACCTACTTATATAATTTTGGCTTAAAAAATTAAGCTGCTTTGCGAGCTTCTTTAACTAAAGAAGCAACACGGTCTGATAAATCAGCACCTTTAGCAACCCAAGCATCTACTTTAGCCACATCTAAACGTAAACGCTCAGCTTGACCTGCTGCTAATGGGTTGAAGAAACCGATACGCTCGATAAAGCGACCATCACGAGGTGAACGGCTGTCCGCTACCACGATTTGGTAAAATGGGCGTTTTTTAGCTCCGCCACGAGTTAAACGAATGGTTACCATAACCTTTCCTCTAAAATGTTGATAGTAAAAAATAAACCCTCGTTCGAGGTGAGGGTAACGAACTTGCCCCAAAAGGGAAAACAAGCGGTCAAATTATACAGATTTTTTGCAAAAAAACAAGGTATATAAAGATCTGCATATAAAAGAAAACCCCGATAAGAATATCGGGGTTTTAGGTTCAAACTTAATTAGATTATTCCGCTGCTGCTTCTGCTGCAACTTCCGGACGATCTACTAACTCAATGTAAGCCATTGGTGCGTTATCGCCTGCACGGAAACCACATTTTAAGATGCGGGTGTAACCACCGGCACGATTTGCAAAACGTGGACCTAATTCATTGAATAATTTAGCAACTGTATCAACGTTGCGTGTACGGGCAAAAGCTAAACGGCGGTTTGCAACGCTGTCTGCTTTAGCTAAAGTAATTAACGGCTCAACTACACGACGTAACTCTTTTGCTTTTGGTAAAGTTGTCTTGATGATTTCGTGTTCAACTAGAGAACTTGCCATATTGCGGAACATCGCTTGGCGATGGCTGCTGTTACGGTTTAATTGACGTCCACTCTTACGATGGCGCATAACCTATTCCTTCTTAGAAAATCTATACCGAAACTAGTCTTCTGCAATGCTTGCAGGCGGCCAGTTTTCAAGGCGCATACCGAGTGATAAGCCACGAGAAGCTAGAACATCTTTGATCTCTGTAAGAGATTTTTTACCTAAGTTAGGCGTTTTAAGTAGTTCAACTTCTGTACGTTGGACTAAATCACCAATATAGTGAATTGTCTCTGCTTTTAAACAGTTAGCAGAACGAACTGTCAGCTCTAAGTCATCTACCGGACGAAGAAGAATTGGATCAAATTCTGGTTTTTCTTCTTTCACTTCAGGTTGACGAACATCACGCAAATCAACGAATGCAGCAAGTTGCTCTGCTAAAATCGTTGCAGCACGACGGATAGCTTCTTCTGGATCTAACGTACCATTAGTTTCCATCTCAATAACAAGTTTATCTAAGTCTGTACGTTGTTCAACACGTGCAGCTTCTACATTGTAAGCAATGCGATCTACTGGTGAAAAACGTGCATCAACTAGTAAACGACCGATTGGACGGTCATCGTTTTGAGTATGAAGACGTGCTGATGCAGGTACATAACCACGACCACGTTGTACACGAATACGCATACTAATTGACGCATTCTTATCTGTTAAATTACAGATAACGTGATCGGGATTTACGATTTCTACATCGCCATCGTGTGTGATGTCGGCTGCAGTTACAGGGCCAATTCCAGATTTATTGAGTGTCAAAATAATATCATCTTTATTTTGCACTTTCACCGCTAGACCTTTAAGGTTTAATAATACCTCAAGAATATCTTCCTGAACGCCTTCTTTGCTGCTGTATTCGTGTAATACACCATCAATTTCAACTTCAGTAACTGCACAACCCGGCATAGATGAAAGTAAAATGCGGCGAAGTGCGTTGCCTAATGTATGGCCAAAACCACGTTCTAACGGCTCTAATGTCACTTTAGCGCGAGTTGAACTAATTTGTTCAATATTCACTAAGTGCGGCTTTAAAAATTCTGTCACAGAACCCTGCATTTTTTCCTCTCTTTGCGGTTAAGCTAACTATTATTTAGAGTAAAGCTCAACAATCAGATGTTCATTAATATCTGCTGATAGATCTGAACGCTCTGGACGACGTTTAAATACGCCTTCCATTTTAGTCGCATCAACTTCTAACCAAGTTGGTTTTTCACGTTGAGTCGCTAATTCTAATGATGCTTTAATACGTGCTTGTTTTTTCGATTTTTCACGAACAGCAACAACATCATCAACAGAAACTTGGAATGAAGGAATGTTTACTACACGACCATTTACTACGATTGATTTATGGCTAACAAGCTGACGTGCTTCTGCACGAGTTGCAGCAAAACCCATACGATAAACTACGTTATCTAAACGACCTTCTAATAATACTAATAAGTTCTCACCGGTATTACCTTTTAAGCGGTTTGCTTCTGTATAATAGTTACGGAATTGACGCTCTAAGATACCATAAATACGGCGAACTTTTTGTTTTTCACGCAACTGACTACCGTAGTCAGATAAACGTGGCTTGCGAGCACCGTGTTGACCAGGGGCTACGTCAAGTCTATTTCTACATTTTGATTCAATCGCACGAACGCCTGATTTTAAGAATAAATCAGTACCTTCACGACGGCTTAGCTTGAGTTTAGGACCCAAATATCTTGCCATTTTCTTTCTCCAATGATTCTAACGTCAATTATACACGACGTTTTTTCGGTGGACGACAACCGTTATGTGGAATCGGAGTCACATCTGTAATGTTCGTGATACGGAAACCCGCTGCATTTAATGCACGGATTGTTGATTCACGACCCGGACCCGGACCTTTAACCATAACTTCCAAATTCTTTAAACCAAACTCTTTAACCATTTCTGCACAACGCTCTGCAGCAACTTGAGCAGCAAATGGAGTTGATTTACGAGAACCACGGAAACCTGAACCACCTGCAGTTGCCCAAGCAAGAGCATTACCTTGACGGTCAGTAATGGTAACGATTGTGTTATTGAAAGATGCGTGGATATGAGCTACGCCATCTGCAATCTGTTTTTTAACGCGCTTACGTGCGCGAACTGGTGTTTTAGCCATTATTTATCTACTCCGACTATTTTTTGATCGGTTTGCGTGGACCTTTACGGGTACGCGCATTAGTCTTAGTACGTTGACCACGTACCGGTAAACTACGACGATGACGTAAACCACGGTAGCAACCTAAGTCTAAAAGACGTTTGATGCTTAAAGTTACTTCACGACGTAAATCACCTTCGACAGTAAATTTACCAACTTCTTCACGCAGTTTTTCAATCTGCTCTTCAGACAATTCTCTGATCTTTACATCTTCAGCAATACCCGTTGCAGCACAGATAGCTTTTGCACGAGTTTTACCGATACCATAAATAGCAGTTAATGCGATTACAGTGTGTTTTTGATCAGGAATGTTAATGCCTGCAATACGGGCCACTATGCACTCCTATTATTTAAGTTTATTGATATACTGATCTTGAAAAGCCCGTTTCAGGATACTCAAACAGTATATCAGGACGAATGAGCTGAGCAGTATAACTGCTCAGCGGGTTCTTTGCAAGAAATATGCGTAAATTAACCTTGACGTTGTTTGTGTTTAGGGTCGCTACAAATTACACGAACCACACCTTCACGCTTGATTACTTTACAATTACGGCACATTCTTTTAACTGAAGCACGAACTTTCATTGCTTATCCTTTGTTAAGGGCTTATTGACCTAAGCCTTTTAAGTTAGCTTTCTTCAACACAGAATCATATTGTTGAGACATTAAATGGCTCTGAACCTGTGCGATGAAATCCATAATAACAACCACTACAATTAATAAAGAAGTTCCGCCTAATTGGAATGGAACTTTCCATAATGATGTAATGATGTAAGGAACCAAACAAACAAAAGTAATATATAACGCACCGATTAAGGTTAAACGTGTCATTACTTTATCAATGTAACGAGATGTTTGTTCGCCTGGTCGATAACCTGGTACAAACGCACCTGATTTCTTAAGATTATCCGCTGTATCACGAGGATTATACTGCATTCCTGTATAAAAGAATGCGAAGAAAATTACTGCCATTGTAAATAGGACAATGTACAATGGTTGACCTGGCTGTAATAGTTGTGAAAGGTTAAATAACCATTCGAAACCCTCACTTTGACCAAACCACTGAGTAATACTTGCAGGGAATAAAATAACACTTGAAGCAAAAATTGCTGGTATTACCCCTGCCATATTAACTTTTAGCGGTAAGTGTGAAGATCTTGCAGGTGCCATCATTCTACCTTGTTGGCGACTTGCATAATTCACAACAATTCTTCTTTGTCCACGCTCAACAAAGACAACAAAATACGTTACTGCAAATGCAATTATTGCGACTAATAGTAATACAATAAATGACAACTCACCTTGGCGAGCTTGTTCAATTGTCTGCCCAATAGTTGCCGGAAGATCCGCAACAATACCTGCAAAGATAATCAATGAGATACCATTTCCGATACCACGCTCAGTGATTTGTTCACCTAGCCACATAAGGAACATTGTCCCTGTTACTAAGCTTATTACAGAAGTTATATAGAATAAGATATTTGGATTAGGAACTAATCCTTGTACCATATTCGGTAGGGCTAATGAAATACCAATAGATTGAATAAATGCTAATAGTAATGTGCCGTAACGAGTATATTTACTAATTTTTCTACGACCTGCCTCACCTTCTTTCTTTAATTCAGCTAAAGGTGGGTGAATCGCTGTCAATAATTGAATAATAATTGACGCTGAAATATAAGGCATAATACCTAATGCAAATATAGATGCACGGCTTAAAGCACCACCAGAGAACATATTGAACATATCAATGATGGTGCCTTGCTGTTGTCGAATTAATTCGGATAATACAGAAGCATCAATGCCAGGAACAGGTATAAAAGAACCGATTCGGAAAACGATTAACGCACCTAAAACAAATAACAACCTTGATTTAAGCTCGCCAGTCCCTTTTTGTGTACTACCTTGGTACCCTGGTTGCTTTGCCATCTATTATTCCTCGATAGAACCGCCAGCAGCTTCGATAGCAGCTTTAGCACCTTTAGTTACACGTAAGCCTTTAATTACAACTGCTTTGTCAATTTCACCCGCTAAAATTACTTTAGCTGATAAAATATCTTTAGTAATAATATTAGCTGCTTTTAATGCTTCTAAAGTTACTTCGTTACCATCTACTTTAGCTAAGTCGTTTAAACGAATTTCAGCCACATGGAATGATTTTAGTGATGTAAAACCAAATTTTGGTAAACGACGGTATAAAGGCATTTGACCACCCTCGAAACCACGACGAACACGTCCGCCTGAACGAGATTTTTGACCTTTATGACCACGACCACCAGTTTTACCTAAACCAGAACCAATACCGCGACCTAAACGTTTTCCACTGTGCTTAGCACCTTCAGCTGGAGAAAGAGAATTTAAACGCATTCTATTACTCCTCTACTTTAACCATATAAGATACTTGATTGATCATACCACGCACTGCCGGTGTATCTTCAAGTTCTACAGTATGACGAATATGACGAAGACCTAAGCCTTTTAACGTTGCTTTATGTTTCGGTAAACGAGCAATAGAGCTACGAGTTTGAGTTACTTTAATTTTTGCCATATCCAATTACCCCAAAATTTCTTCAACTGTTTTGCCACGTTTTGCAGCAACCATTTCAGGTGATTTCATGTTTTCAAGTGCATCAATTGTTGCACGAACAACATTAATTGGGTTAGTTGAACCATACGCTTTAGAAAGAACGTTACGAACACCTGCAACCTCTAATACTGCACGCATTGCACCACCTGCGATGATACCAGTACCTTCGCTTGCTGGTTGCATAAATACGCGTGAACCAGTATGAGAACCTTTAACAGGATGTTGTAATGTACCTTCATTTAAAGCTACATTAATCATATTGCGACGAGCTTTCTCCATCGCTTTTTGGATTGCTGCTGGAACTTCACGTGCTTTACCGTAACCAAAACCAACACGACCATTACCATCGCCCACTACTGTTAAAGCAGTGAAACTCATGATACGACCACCTTTTACGGTTTTTGAAACACGGTTAACCGCGATTAGCTTTTCCTGCAGTTCACCAGCTTGTTTTTCGATGTTTGACATCTCAAATTCCTCTATTAGAACTGTAGACCAGCTTCACGAGCAGCATCTGCTAATGATTGCACACGACCGTGGTATTTGAAACCAGAACGATCAAAAGCAACCGCTTGAATACCTTTGGCAATTGCACGCTCAGCTACGATTTTACCCACTACTGCTGCGGCTTCTTTATTACCGGTATATTTAACTTGCTCTTTAATTACTTTTTCAACAGTTGAAGCTGCTGCTAGTACTTCTGAGCCATTAGGTGCAATTACCTGCGCATAGATATGGCGAGGTGTGCGATGCACAACTAAACGTGTTGCACCTTGCTCTCTCATCAAATGACGTGCACGGGTTGCACGACGGATACGAGCTATTTTCTTATCCATAGTGTTACCTTACTTTACTTTTTCTTCGCTTCTTTAGTACGTACAACCTCATCAGAGTAACGTACACCTTTACCTTTATAAGGCTCAGGTTTGCGGTATGCACGAATATCTGCTGCTACCTGACCAATTAACTGTTTGTCAGCACTTTTCAGAATAATTTCTGTTTGTGATGGACATTCACCAGTTACGCCAGCTGGCAACTCATGTTCTACAGGGTGTGAGAAACCTAAACTTAAAGCAACAGCATTGCCTTTCATTTGAGCTCTATAACCAACACCCACTAATTGCAATTTCTTAGTAAAGCCTTCAGTAACACCGATAACCATAGCATTAACAAGTGCACGAGCAGTACCCGCTTGTGCATCTGCATTAGCAACACCTTCACGAGGTGCAAAAGTTAATGCGTTATCTTCATTTTTTACTTCAACTGCGTTGTGAATTTCGCGAGATAACTCGCCATTTTTACCTTTAACTGTTAATAGCTGACCGTTAAGTTTTACCTCAACACCGGCAGGAATATTAACAGGTGCTTTTGCAACACGAGACATTCTTCCTACCCCTTTATTATGCTACGTAACAGATAATTTCACCGCCGAGACCAGCTTGGCGAGCTGCACGGTCAGTCATTACACCTTTAGATGTAGAAACAACTGCAATACCTAAACCACCCATAACTTTTGGTAATTCGTCTTTACGTTTATAAATACGAAGACCTGGACGGCTTACACGTTGAATACTTTCTACAACAGGTTTGTTTTGGAAATATTTTAAAGTAATTTCCAGTTCAGGTTTTGCACCTTCAACAACTTTAACGCTTTCGATATAACCTTCTTCAGCTAAAACATTTGCGATAGCAACTTTTAACTTAGATGAAGGCATACTGATTGCAACTTTATTCGCAGCTTGACCGTTACGAATACGGGTCAGCATATCTGCGATTGGATCTTGCATGCTCATGTATTTACTCCCATGATTCCAAATTAAAAGAGGTTATTACCAGCTTGCCTTCTTAAGACCCGGAATTTCGCCACGCATTGCAGCTTCACGGACTTTAATACGGCTTAAACCAAACTTACGAAGTACACCATGTGGACGACCAGTTTGACGGCAACGATTACGCTGACGGATTGGACTTGAATCACGTGGTAAAGTTTGTAACTTTAACACTGCATCCCAACGTTCTTCATCAGAAGAGTTTTCATTTGAAATAATCGCTTTTAACTCTTGACGTTTTGCGTAGAACTTATCAGCTAATTTAGCACGTTTTACATCACGTGCGATCATTGATTGTTTTGCCACGATAACCTACCTTATTTACGGAATGGGAAATTGAAAGCCGCTAATAAAGCTTGACCTTCTTCATCACTTTTCGCTGTTGTGGTAATAGTAATATCTAAACCACGCACACGATCTACTTTATCGTAGTCGATTTCAGGGAAAATGATTTGTTCACGAACACCCATACTGTAATTACCACGACCATCGAATGACTTAGCGTTTAAACCACGGAAGTCACGGATACGTGGAACAGCGATAGTAATCAATCTTTCAAAGAATTCCCACATACGTTCACCACGTAGGGTTACTTTGCAACCGATTGGATACCCTTGACGGATTTTAAAGCCTGCAACAGATTTGCGAGCTTTGGTTACTAATGGTTTTTGACCGCTAATTGCTGCTAGATCTGCTACTGCGTTATCTAACAGTTTTTTATCGGTCAATGCTTCACCCACACCCATATTCAGGGTAATCTTTTCGATTCGTGGGACTTGCATGACAGATGAGTAGTTGAATTTCTCTTTTAATTCATTAACTACTGTATCTCTGTAGTAATCATGCAGTTTCGCCATCACATTACTCCAGTTAATTAAATTAATTTCTCGTTAGATTTGAAGAAACGTACTTTTTTACCATCTTCAATTCTAAATCCTACACGGTCAGCTTTGTTGGTTTCAGGGTTGAAAATTGCAACATTTGAAGCATCAATCGCAGCTTCTTTTTTCACTAAACCGCCAGCTTTACCTAATGCAGGAACTGGTTTCTCGTGTTTAGTTACGATGTTGATACCCTCAACAAAAACTTTACCATTTGGTAACACTTTAGTTACCTTACCACGTTTGCCCTTATCTTTACCAGTAAGAACAATTACTTCATCGTTTTGACGGATTTTTGCAGCCATTACATTCTCCTTATAGTACTTCTGGAGCTAAAGAGATGATTTTCATAAACTTCTCAGAACGAAGTTCACGAGTCACCGGTCCAAAAATACGAGTACCGATTGGTTGCTCAGTGTTATTGTTTAAAATTACACAAGCATTGCCATCGAAACGAATAACTGCGCCATCTGGGCGACGAACACCCTTCTTGGTGCGCACAACAACTGCTTTTAACACATCACCTTTTTTAACTTTACCGCGTGGAATTGCTTCTTTCACAGTAACTTTGATGATATCGCCGATAGCAGCGTAACGACGGTGCGATCCACCTAGAACCTTGATACACATTACGCTACGAGCCCCTGAGTTATCAGCAACATCCAGCATAGTCTGTTCTTGGATCATATTAGTGCTCCGTTAAAATAAAAAAACACCCTTTCGGGACGAACCTGTTTACAGAACATAAACAGGGTGCAAAATATACTAAAAATAAAGAAATTAATCAAGTAATTTTTAAGTATTATTCTTGATTTCAATGATATATTTTTAGTGAAGTATTTTCCATCTTATCGCATCTTAGCAAGCGGTCGAAAAACAGAGAAAATCTGCAAAAAATTAGAAAAATTTAACCGCTTGTACTGTTATCGTCTTGCCTTAATGACTTGTATAAAATTAAAAACCCCAGCAAATTGCTGAGGTTTTATTATTTCTAGTTAATTAAGCAACAACTGCTTTCTCAACTACACGAACTAAAGTCCAAGATTTAGTTTTTGAAACAGGACGACATTCCTTAATTTCAACTACATCACCTAATTTAGCTTCGTTGTTTTCATCGTGTACGTGAAGTTTAGTAGTACGACGGATAAACTTACCATATAAAGGATGTTTAACTGTACGTTCGATAGCAACTACAAATGATTTGTCCATTTTGTCGCTAACCACTTTACCTTGTACTGTACGAATTTTATCAGTCATTATTCACCCGCCTTTTCGGTTAATACAGTTTTCACTTGTGCAATACTACGACGCACTTGTTTTAACTGGTGGGTTTGTTGAAGCTGACCGGTGGCTGCCTGCATACGCAGTTTGAATTGCTCACCTAAAAGGTTTACTAATTCGCCATTCAGCTCTTCAACACTTTTGTTACGTAGTTCTTGAGCTTTCATTACATCACCGTTTTAGTTACAAATGTGGTTTTGAACGGAAGTTTAGCTGCTGCTAAAGCAAACGCATTGCGTGCAACTTCTTCAGAAACACCATCCATTTCATATAATACTTTACCCGGTTGGATTAGGGCTACCCAGTACTCAACGTTACCTTTACCTTTACCCATACGGACTTCTAATGGTTTTTCAGTGATTGGTTTGTCTGGGAAAACACGAATCCAGATTTTACCTTGACGTTTTACCGCACGGCTCATCGCACGACGAGCAGCTTCAATTTGACGTGCTGTTAAACGACCACGTCCAACCGCTTTTAAACCGAATGAACCGAAGCTCACTTCTGTACCACCCGCGATACCACGGTTACGGCCTTTGTGTACTTTACGGAATTTTGTGCGTTTTGGTTGTAACATTCAGCGATCTCCTTATTTACGACCTTTGCGAGCTGGCTTTTTAGGCTGTGCCGCTGGTTCTTTTTCAGATTCAATCACTGCAGCCATTCCACCAAGAATTTCACCTTTGAAGATCCACACTTTAACGCCGATTACGCCGTAAGTTGTGTGAGCTTCAGCTGTGCTATAATCGATGTCTGCACGAAGTGTATGTAGAGGTACACGACCTTCACGATACCATTCTGAGCGAGCAATTTCTGCACCACCTAAACGACCGCTAACTTCAACTTTGATACCTTTAGCACCTAATTTCATAGCGTTTTGAACCGCTTTTTTCATAGCACGGCGGAACATTACACGACGTTCAAGTTGAGAAGCGATGCTATCTGCTACTAATTTAGCATCTAGCTCTGGTTTTTTCACTTCAGCAATGTTGATTTGAGCTGGAACACCCGCAATTTTAGCAACTGCATTGCGTAATTTTTCAACATCTTCGCCTTTTTTACCGATAACGATACCTGGACGAGCTGTGTGAATAGTTACACGAATACTTTTTGCAGGACGCTCAATAGTGATGCGTGATACAGAAGCATTCGCTAACTCTTTGTTTAAAAATTTACGTACTTTGAAATCGCCATCTAAGTTATCAGCGAAATCTTGTGTATTCGCGAACCAAGTAGAGTTCCAAGGTTTAACAATACCTAGGCGAATACCATTAGGATGTACTTTCTGACCCATTTGTTATTCTCCACTTAATTAACGATCTGACACAACCACTGTGATGTGGCTTGTACGTTTTAAAATACGATCTGCACGACCTTTTGCACGTGGCATTACACGTTTCATGCTTGGACCTTCATCAACGAAGATTTTAGCAACTTTAAGATCATCGACATCTGCACCGTCATTGTGCTCTGCGTTTGCAATAGCTGACTCTAAAACTTTCTTAACAAGCGTTGCTGCTTTTTTGTTAGTGAAAGTTAAGATTTCTAATGCTTGCGCAACTTTTTTACCACGGATTAAGTCAGCAACTAAGCGAGCTTTTTGGGCAGAAGTACGAGCGTAACGATGTTTAGCAATAGTTTCCATCTTTTACCTCTTATTTCTTAGCTTTCTTATCTGCGGCGTGACCGCGGTATGTACGAGTCGGGGCAAATTCACCTAATTTATGACCGATCATTTCGTCGGAAACATAAACAGGAACGTGCTGACGACCATTATGGACTGCGATGGTCAAACCAATCATTGATGGAATGATCATTGAACGACGGGACCAAGTTTTGATTGGTTTTTTATCCCCGCTTTCCACCGCCTTCTCTACCTTCTTCAACAAGTGTAGGTCAAGGAAAGGACCTTTCTTGAGGGAACGTGGCATTGGTGTTTACCTTTTAGTTAATGAATAAAATTATTTGCCACGACGACGTACGATGAATTTATCAGTACGTTTATTGTGACGAGTTTTCTTACCTTTGGTTTGAACGCCCCAAGGAGTAACTGGGTGTTTACCGAAGTTACGACCTTCACCACCACCGTGTGGGTGGTCTACCGGGTTCATCGCAGTACCACGAACAGTTGGACGAATACCTCTCCAACGGTTTGCACCTGCTTTACCAAGAACGCGAAGCATATGCTCTGAGTTACCTACTTCACCGATAGTTGCAGTACACTCAGCTAATACTTTACGCATTTCGCCTGAACGAAGACGTAAAGTTACATAGTTACCTTCACGAGCGATAATTTGTACATATGCACCTGCAGAACGAGCGATTTGACCGCCTTTACCAGGTTTTAATTCCACGTTGTGAACAGTTGAACCAACTGGAATGTTACGCATAGGTAATGCATTACCTACTTTAATAGGTGCTGAAGCACCAGCTTGAATCGTATCACCAGCAGATAACCCTTTTGGTGCTAAGATATAACGGCGTTCACCATCTTTATAAAGAACTAATGCGATATTCGCAGAGCGATTTGGATCGTATTCTAAACGCTCAACAACAGCTGGAATGTCCAATTTGTTACGTTTGAAGTCAATTAAACGGTAGTGTTGTTTATGACCGCCACCAATGTGACGAGTTGTAATACGACCTAAGTTGTTGCGACCACCGGTTTTAGATTTAGTATCTAAAAGTGCTGCAAAAGGTTTACCTTTATGTAGCTCAGTGTTCACAACTTTAACTACGTGACGACGACCAGCGGAGGTCGGCTTACATTTAACGATAGCCATTTATATTATCTCCTCTGATTATTCTGCCGCACCTTCAACGAAGTCAAGTGATTGACCTTCTTGAAGAGTTACATAAGCTTTTTTCCAGTCACTACGACGACCAACTTTAGCACCACGGCGTTTAGTTTTACCTTTAACCACTACAGTACGTACAGAATCTACTTTTACTTCAAAAAGTTGTTCAACTGCGTTTGCAATTTCAACTTTGTTTGCATCTAATGCAACTTTGAATACGATAGTATTGCCTTTTTCTGCGTTGTTTGTCGCTTTTTCAGAGATATGTGGTGCTTTTAACACATTTAGCAAACGTTCTTGTTGAATCATGCTAACATCTCCTCAATTTGTTTCACTGCATCTACAGTAACAACCACTTTATCGAAAGCGATTAAGCTTACTGGGTCGATACCTTGAACATCACGTACATCAACTTTATATAAGTTGCGTGCTGCTAAGAATAGATTTTCATCTACATTTGCAGTGATGATAAGAGCGTCAGTTAACGCCATATCTTTTAATTTTTGTGCTAATACTTTAGTTTTTGGTGCATCAATCTCGAATTTCTCAACAACCACTAAACGGTCTTGACGAACTAATTCAGAAAGAATGCTTTTGATTGCACCACGGTACATTTTTTTGTTCACTTTTTGGCTGTGATCTTGTGGTTTAGCAGCAAATGTTACACCACCAGAACGCCAGATTGGTGATTTGATATCACCAGAACGTGCACGACCTGTACCTTTTTGACGCCAAGGTTTTTTACCTGAACCAGACACTTCAGCACGAGTTTTTTGAGCACGACTTCCTTGACGAGCACCTGCTGCATAAGCAACAACTACTTGGTGGATTAACGCTTCATTAAACTCACGTCCGAAGGTAGTTTCAGAAACAGTTAGTGCGTTTGCACCTACAACTTGTAATTCCATCTCTATCTCCTAGACTTATGCTTTAACTGCCGGTTTCACGATAACATCACCATTAGTTGCACCTGGAACAGCACCTTTAACTAATAGTAATTTACGCTCAACATCTACACGAACAACTTCAAGTGATTGAACGGTTACACGCTCAGCACCTAAGTGTCCTGCCATTTTTTTACCTTTAAACACACGACCCGGAGTTTGGTTTTGACCAATAGAACCAAGTACACGATGTGATAAAGAGTTACCGTGTGTAGCATCTTGAGTACGGAAGTTCCAGCGTTTAACACCGCCTTGGAAACCTTTACCTTTCGATGTACCAGTAACGTCAACTTTTTTAACATCTGTGAAGATGTCAACATTGATTTCTTGACCTAAAGTGAATTCTTCACCTTCAGTACGAAATTCCCATAAACCGCGACCAGCTTCAACACCTGCTTTCACGAAATGACCTGCTTCTGGTTTAGTTACACGACTTGCTTTTTTAGAGCCAGTAGTAACTTGAATTGCAGAGTAGCCATCGTTTTCAAGGGTTTTAACTTGAGTAACACGGTTGGCTTCGATTTCGATAACGGTAACTGGAATAGACACGCCGTCTTCAGTGAAAACGCGGGTCATACCAACTTTACGACCGATTAAACCAATCATTGTAATAACCTCTTAAAATTCCCAATTAACCTAGACTAATCTGAACGTCAACGCCAGCAGCTAGATCTAAACGCATTAATGCATCAACAGTTTTTTCTGTTGGTTCAACAATATCAACTAAACGTTTGTGAGTACGGATTTCATATTGATCACGTGCATCTTTATTCACGTGTGGAGAAATCAATACAGTGAAACGTTCTTTACGAGTTGGTAAAGGAATTGGACCACGAACTTGTGCACCAGTACGTTTAGCTGTTTCTACGATCTCCGCAGTAGATTGATCGATCAAGCGATGATCAAATGCTTTTAAGCGGATACGGATTCTTTGGTTCTGCATTAGACCAGAGCTCCAATTAAAAAATTTAGCTAATAAAAAAACCAAACTACCACTTAATCAATAGAATAAGGGAGCTCAGTTAAACCTATGTAGTTCCAAGATTAGGAACATTTTTTACACTACAATATCTGTAATGTCATTTGATAAATGATTACATCAAATGTCTTTAGTTGCCTAAAGCCAGAATATAATACTCTTTTCGTTATACTTATGCAAGCAGTTTTCACTTTTTTATCTTCTTAACCAATAAATAAAACATTCCAAGATACACAACTTCCTAAAAACTTCATTTGAAGTAACTCAAATAAATAGTATTTTTAAATTTTTTTATTCCAACTTTTCGAGCCACTTCACAAATCTAAAAAATCCTTGTTGAAATTTAATTCATAACAGTATTTATTATTCATAAACCTAATAATTACATAAACTTATACTGAGGTACATATATGCGAACAATCAATGAAATTAAACAAGAAATCTCCCCTATATTCGAGCCTATTCTGAAAGAATTTCGGATAAAAACTTACTTCTCTTATTATGCTATTTTCAAGAATAACCTAATGATTGCGTTGTATCAAAATGGAGCAACTTACTTGCGTATTTCCCAAAAAGATATGCCATATATAAGCAACTACCCTGGAACATACAATCTATCTGACGATAAAATAGGATTACAAAGTAGGAAGTTCTGTTTTATTCCAAATACTATTTTAGCTAACTCATCACAGTTTAGTTCACTGATTCACTCTACTCTAGATGAATTACTATCTGAAAAGCAAAAAATAGATAATAAACGTTCAACTCAAATCCGTACTTTACCTAATATGAACCTAAAGTTAGAAAGAATGCTGAAAAAAGTAGGTATCTCTTCAATACAAGACTTTGCTGAAACAGGCTATATTTCAGCATTTATTAAGCTGGTTATGCAAGGTTTTGACGCTACTGAAGATTTACTATTTAAACTCAATGGAGCATTAAACCATCAATATATCTACACCTTTACAGAAGAGCAAAAACGAGAATTAATGCAAGAAGCTAATGAAGCCCTATATGCCTTCGGCTTAAGAAAAAGATTTAACACCAATCATTTAATAATGTGATCCACATCATAAAATAGTCAAAAAACCAATAAGGAATTGCTTTTGTTAGTTCCTTTCTTTTTCCTTTCTATGCTAGTATTTACCATACCTCTAAATAACTAGAGCTTATTGATTTTAACTTTTTAAAAATTAGGAGTAAACAATGACATTCCGTATCGAAAAAGACACAATGGGCGAAGTACAAGTTCCTGCTGATAAATATTGGGCGGCACAAACAGAACGTTCACGTAATAATTTCAAAATCGGACCTGAAGCCTCAATGCCTGCTGAAATTATTGAAGCCTTTGGTTATCTGAAAAAAGCGGCTGCTTATGCGAACCACGATTTGGATGTACTAGCGGTCGAAAAACGGGATTTAATTGCAAAAGCCTGTGATGAGATTTTAGCAAACAAATTAGACGATCAATTCCCACTGGTAATCTGGCAAACGGGTTCCGGCACGCAATCTAATATGAACGTGAATGAAGTAGTGGCAAACCGTGCTCACGTTATTAATGGTGGCAAACTAGGCGAGAAATCAATTATTCACCCGAATGACGATGTAAACAAATCTCAATCATCTAACGACACCTACCCAACTGCAATGCACATTGCCGCATATAAAAAAGTAGTTGAGCACACCCTTCCTTGTGTAAAACGATTACAAAAAACGTTAGCAGAAAAAGCAGAAGCTTTTAAAGATGTAGTAAAAATCGGTCGTACACACTTAATGGATGCCACCCCACTTACACTCGGTCAAGAGTTCTCTGCTTATGCGGCTCAATTAGCCTTTGGCATTAAAGCATTAGAAAACACCTTGCCACACCTTCGTGAACTTGCATTGGGCGGCACGGCGGTAGGTACCGGTTTAAATACACCGAAAGGCTATGATGTTCTTGTTGCTGAATATATTGCGAAGTTTACCGGTTTACCATTCGTAACCGCACAAAACAAATTTGAAGCCCTAGCTACCCACGATGCGATTGTAGAAACGCACGGTGCGTTAAAACAGCTTGCAGTATCGCTCTATAAAATCGCTAACGATGTTCGCTTACTCGCTTCAGGTCCGCGTTCAGGTATCGGCGAAATCTTAATTCCTGAAAACGAGCCAGGCTCATCTATTATGCCGGGTAAAGTAAACCCAACCCAATGCGAAGCAATGACAATGGTTTGTGCTCAAGTGTTAGGCAACGATGTAACCATCTCGTTCGCTGGCACACAAGGTCATTTCCAGCTGAATGTGTATAAACCTGTGATGGCGTACAACTTCTTACAATCTGCTCAATTACTGGGCGATGCGTGCGTATCGTTTGACGAACACTGTGCGGTAGGTATTGAGCCAAACTACCCTCGCATTAAACAACAGCTCGACCAATCATTAATGCTCGTTACTGCATTAAATACTCATATCGGCTATGAAAATGCAGCGAAAATCGCTAAAACCGCCCACAAAAACGGCACAACCTTAAAAGAGGAAGCGATTAACTTAGGTTTAGTTACTGCTGAACAATTCGATGAATGGGTTCGACCGGAAGATATGGTTGGCAGTTTAAAATAAACTGAAAATGCTATAACGTTATTTACACCTCAATCTATTAAGATTGGGGTGTAATTTTTTATAGATAGGGCGATTATTTTGTTTTAGAATGAAGCATCTTTTTTAAATGGAAAAAGCAATGAAAAAACTACTTTTAATCACTTTAGTGGCGACCTTAGGCTTGAGTGCCTGTGGTGTAAAAGGTCCTCTTTACTTCCCTGAGCCGGCACCAAAACACGAACAAAAATAAGACTACAAGCGATCGTTTTTGCAAAATTTTTTACAAAAACGACCGCTTGCTCTTTCCTTTTCTAATAAAAAAACACAACGGAATTTCAATGAATCACTTTGAGTATAAAAACAATCAACTTTTTGCCGAAGATGTCGCAATTAGCGATATTATCAAGCAGCACGATACACCTGCTTATATTTACTCTCGAGCGACACTTGAACGCCATTGGCACGCTTTCAACAATGCCTTTGGCTCGCACCCGCATTTAGTTTGCTTTGCGGTAAAATCAAACTCAAACATTGCCTTACTTAACGTGATGGCAAGATTAGGCTCTGGCTTTGATATTGTCTCTCAAGGTGAACTTGAACGTGTGCTTGCCGCTGGTGGCGACCCTGCAAAAGTGGTTTTCTCCGGTGTAGCAAAATCTCATATCGAAATCAAACGTGCGTTAGAAGTAGGCATTCGTTGCTTCAATATTGAATCTATTTCCGAACTGCATCGCATTAACGAAGTGGCTGGTCAATTAGGCAAAGTTGCTCCAATTTCCCTGCGTGTAAACCCTGATGTAGATGCCCACACCCATCCTTATATCTCAACGGGGCTAAAAGAAAACAAATTTGGCGTGAGTGTAACCCAAGCTCGTGAGGTTTACCGTTTGGCAAAAACCTTACCAAATGTGAAAATCACAGGAATGGATTGCCACATCGGCTCGCAATTAACCGAGTTACAACCGTTCTTAGATGCAACGGATCGCTTAATTATCTTAATGGAGCAACTTCGTGAAGATGGTATTGAGCTACATCACCTAGACTTAGGCGGTGGCTTAGGTGTGCCTTACAACGGCGAAGAACCTCCACACCCAACAGAATACGCTAAAGCATTATTAGAAAAACTCAAAAGTTACGAAAACCTAGAAATTATTATTGAGCCGGGTCGTGCTATCACTGCCAATGCAGGTATTTTAGTCACTAAAGTAGAATATCTGAAACAGAATGAAGATCGCAATTTCGCTATTGTGGATACAGGTATGAACGATATGATTCGACCTGCCCTTTATGAAGCCTATATGCAAATTACCGAAGTGGATAAAACGCTTAATCGCCAAACCGCTATTTATGACGTAGTAGGTCCAATCTGCGAAACCTCCGATTTCTTAGGCAAGCAGAGAGAACTCGCAATTGCAGAAGGCGATTTAATCGCAGTGCGTTCTGCCGGAGCTTACGGTGCGGCAATGTCTTCCACCTATAACTCTCGCCCGCAAGCGGCGGAAATTATGGTAGATGGCAATCAAGCCCATCTCATTAAAGCCCGTGCAAGTTTTGCCGATTTATGGCGTTTGGAAAAATTACTCCCTTAATTCAGAGGAAATAAAAATGAAATTATATGGTTTAGTTGGTGCTTGTTCATTCGTACCACACGTTGCGTTAGAATGGGTAAAACTGCACGCCAATCAAGATTACGAATTTCAAGCGGTAAGCCGTGAATTTATTAAAACACCTGAGTTTTTAGCATTAAACCCACGTGGTGCCGTACCGCTATTGGTTGATGGTGATTTAGTGCTTTCACAAAACCAAGCAATTGTTCACTATTTAGATGAACTTTATCCCGATGCAAAACTTTTCGGCAGTAAAACCGCTCGTGATAAAGCAAAAGCGGCTCGCTGGTTAGCTTATTTTAATGCCGATGTACATAAATCATTCGTGCCACTTTTCCGCTTACCTAGCTATGCCGAAGGCAATGATGAATTAATTAAAACCATTCGCCAGCAAGCTGCTGAGCAGATTTTAGATCAACTTGCCACAGCCAATGAACATTTAGAAAATCACATTTTCTTTGGTGAAAGCATTTCCGTTGCTGATGTGTATCTTTATATTATGCTCAATTGGTGCCGTCGCTTAGGCTTAGACTTCTCTCACCTTTCACAACTTTCTGCCTTTATGCAACGCGTTGAAGCAGATAAGGGAGTAGATAATGTGCGTGAGCAAGAAGGCTTAAAAGACTAATTCTCGAATTACCATTTAAGACGGTAGATTTTATGTTAAAATCTACCGTCTTTTATTTTTAGGAATCACAATGTTAAACAAGGTTTCAGATAGCTTACTTGCACCAAGTGGGCTTGAATTATCGCACTTAAACCAAGTGCTTGATTACTTCTCAGGACGTGATATTGATTACGCCGACCTCTATTTCCAGCTTAGCCAAGACGAAAGTTGGAGCTTGGAAGATAGCATTATTAAAGAAGGCGGGTTTTATATCGACAGAGGTTTTGGTGTGCGTGCCGTTTCAGGTGAGAAAACAGGCTTTGCCTATGCGGATCAAATCACGCTCAAACAATTAGAACAATGTGCAGTAGCAGCTCGCTCTATCAGCCAAACAAGCGGTCAATTATTGGTAAAAAATTTCAAAAAAACGACCGCTTGCCCACGCTATGCGGCGATTAATCCGCTAGATACAATTAGCCGAGAGCAAAAAGTAGAATTACTCCATTTGATTGATAAAACTGCCCGTTCGGAAGATCCTAGTGTTATTCAGGTGAATGCCAACTTGTCTGCAGTATATGAAGAGATGCTAGTTGTAGCCACAGACGGTACATTAGCCTCAGATATTCGCCCATTAGTACGTTTATCTATTTCTGTACTTGTGGAGCAAAACGGCAAGCGTGAGCGTGGCTCAGCCGGAGCTGGTGGACGTTTCGGCTTAACGTGGTTTTTAGAACCAAATGCAACAGGATTTAGCCGAGCAGAGGCTCTTGCAAAAGAAGCTGTTCGCCAAGCACTGGTTAATCTTACTGCCATTCCTGCCCCAGCTGGCACAATGCCGATTGTTCTTGGTGCCGGCTGGCCTGGAATTTTATTACACGAAGCGGTTGGACACGGTTTAGAAGGAGATTTCAACCGTAAAGAATCTTCACTCTTTGCAGGCAAAATCGGGCAGATGGTTACCTCCGAGCTTTGTACTATTGTTGATGATGGTACTGTGCCGGATATGAGAGGCTCAATTACGGTTGATGACGAAGGTGTACCTTCACAACGCAATGTGTTAATTGAAAATGGGATTTTGAAAGGCTATATGCAAGACAAACTCAATGCTCGCTTAATGGGTGTTGAACCGACAGGCAACGGTAGACGAGAATCTTATGCACACTTACCGATGCCACGAATGACCAACACCTACTTAACCGAGGGCAACCACGAATTTGAGGAAATGATTGAATCGGTGGAATATGGCTTATATGCTCCACACTTCAGTGGTGGGCAAGTAGATATTACCTCTGGCAAATTTGTGTTCTCTACCGCAGAAGCCTACTTAATTGAAAAAGGTAAAATCACTAAACCGGTAACTGGAGCAACCCTTATCGGTAGCGGTATTGAAGCAATGCAGCAAGTTTCAATGGTAGGTAAAAAAATGGAGCTCGATCCCGGAATTGGCACTTGTGGTAAAGAAGGGCAATCTGTTCCGGTCGGTGTGGGACAGCCGACTGTGAAGTTAGATAAAATTACGGTGGGTGGACGTGGATAGCCTCCGTCCAATTTGCAAAATTTAGAAAAAATATCACCGCTTGAAGCGATAAAAGGAAAACAAAAATGGCTTGGGTACAAATTCGTTTAAATAGTACAGACAAACAGGCTGAAGAAATCAGCGATTTTTTAACAGAGATTGGAGCAGTATCCGTTACTTTTATGGATAGCCAAGATACGCCAATCTTTGAACCTCTTCCAGGCGAAACTCGTCTTTGGGGCAATACCGATGTAGTTGGCTTATTTGATGCAGAAACAGATATGAATGTTATCGTAGAAGCATTAAAAATTAGCAAATTAGTTGATGAAACTTTTGCTCATAAAATCGAGCAAATTGAAGATAAAGATTGGGAACGTGAGTGGATGGATAATTTCCACCCAATGCAGTTCGGCAAACGTTTATGGATTTGTCCAAGCTGGCGTGAAGTGCCTGATCCGAATGCAGTTAATGTGATGCTCGACCCAGGTTTAGCATTTGGAACAGGTACACACCCAACTACTTCCCTCTGCTTACAATGGTTAGATAGCTTAGACTTAGAAGGCAAAACCGTGATTGATTTTGGATGCGGTTCCGGTATTTTAGCGATTGCTGCATTAAAACTCGGTGCGAAACAAGCAATCGGGATTGATATCGACCCACAAGCAATTTTAGCCAGTCAAAATAATGCGAAAGCGAATAGTGTAGAAGCTCGTTTACAACTCTTCTTAGCCAAAGATCAACCCAAAGATTTACAAGCTGATGTTGTAGTAGCAAATATTCTTGCAGGTCCATTAAAAGAGCTTGCTCCTAACATTATCACTCTTGTAAAACCAAATGGTGATTTGGGATTATCGGGTATTCTTGCCAGCCAAGCTGAAAGTGTATGTGAGGCTTATAGCCCATCATTTGAGCTTGATCCTGTAGTGGAAAAAGAAGAATGGTGTCGAATTACAGGTCATAAAATCTAATCTAAATAAAGCCCTGTTTTAAGAAAAAATGGGGCTTTATTTATATCTTCTCCACATCTTTCAGGAGAAAGATCCTTTATAACCTTATTTATAGCTACAAGCGGTATAAATTAAGAAAAATTTTACAAATATAGAAATGAAAAAACCGACTCAAATGAGTCGGTCTTCTAAATAATGGCAGGGGCGGAGAGGCTCGAACTCCCAACACCCGGTTTTGGAGACCGGTGCTCTACCAATTGAACTACGCCCCTATTGATAGCTTTTTTCTTGTATGAAAAGAGCGAGTATTAGACTCGCTTTTAAATAAATTGGCGGAAC
>NZ_JBAJJM010000019.1:0-2947 GCF_036880405.1 Mannheimia indoligenes
ATTGTCTTAATGTTCTTTAAAAATTTAGAAACAAGCTGAAAAACTGAGAGATTTTTCAAGTTCACTAAAGCAAAAAGCAGTAGTGAATAAATTGAAAGTCTGAGTATAAAAAATCTTGAGTGAACAAAAGCACTCAAGTGTTTAGTTGAATAATATCGCTTCAAATAAAATCGTTTGATTGATTTAAATGAAAATTTAAATGAAAACATTTGAGGTTGTATAGTTAAGTGACTAAGCGCACAAGGTGGATGCCTTGGCAATCAGAGGCGAAGAAGGACGTGCTAATCTGCGAAAAGCTTGGATGAGTCGATAAGAGGCGTTTAATCCAAGATATCCGAATGGGGAAACCCAGTAGATGAAGAATCTACTATCATTATCTGAATACATAGGATAATGAGGCAAACCGGGAGAACTGAAACATCTAAGTACCCCGAGGAAAAGAAATCAACCGAGATTTCGTTAGTAGCGGCGAGCGAACGCGAAAGAGCCAGTTAGTGATAGCAGTGAAGTTAGGGGAATGAGCTGGGAAGCTCAATCGTAGAGGGTGATAATCCCGTACCTTAAAACTCCATTGTGGTACTAGGCTAACAATAAGTAGGGCGGGACACGTGATATCCTGTTTGAAGATGGGGGGACCATCCTCCAAGGCTAAATACTCCTGATTGACCGATAGTGAACCAGTACTGTGAAGGAAAGGCGAAAAGAACCCCGGCGAGGGGAGTGAAATAGAACCTGAAACCTTGTGCGTACAAGCAGTGGGAGCAGATTTATTCTGTGACTGCGTACCTTTTGTATAATGGGTCAGCGACTTATATTTTGTAGCAAGGTTAACTGAATAAGGGAGCCGAAGGGAAACCGAGTCTTAACTGGGCGTGTAGTTGCAAGGTATAGACCCGAAACCCGGTGATCTAGCCATGGGCAGGTTGAAGATTGGGTAACACTAATTGGAGGACCGAACCGACTAATGTTGAAAAATTAGCGGATGACTTGTGGCTGGGGGTGAAAGGCCAATCAAACCGGGAGATAGCTGGTTCTCCCCGAAATCTATTTAGGTAGAGCCTTATGTGAATACCTTCGGGGGTAGAGCACTGTTTCGGCTAGGGGTCCATCCCGGATTACCAACCCGATGCAAACTGCGAATACCGAAGAGTAATGCATAGGAGACACACGGTGGGTGCTAACGTCCATCGTGGAGAGGGAAACAACCCAGACCGCCAGCTAAGGTCCCAAAGTACTAGTTAAGTGGGAAACGAAGTGGGAAGGCTTAGACAGCTAGGATGTTGGCTTAGAAGCAGCCATCATTTAAAGAAAGCGTAATAGCTCACTAGTCGAGTCGGCCTGCGCGGAAGATGTAACGGGGCTAAAACTAGTCACCGAAGCTGCGGCATCAATGGAAACATTGTTGGGTAGGGGAGCGTTCTGTAAGCGGATGAAGCTGGATTGAGAAGTCTGGTGGACGTATCAGAAGTGCGAATGCTGACATAAGTAACGACAAAACGAGTGAAAAACTCGTTCGCCGGAAGACCAAGGGTTCCTGTCCAACGTTAATCGGGGCAGGGTGAGTCGGCCCCTAAGGCGAGGCTGAAAAGCGTAGTCGATGGGAAACGGGTTAATATTCCCGTACTTGGTGTAATTGCGATGTGGGGACGGAGAAGGTTAGGTTATCAGGGTGTTGGATATCCCTGTTTAAGTTGGTAGGTGGGAAGACTAGGCAAATCCGGTCTTCTATTAACACTGAGAGATGATGACGAGGCACTACGGTGCTGAAGTAACCGATACCACGCTTCCAGGAAAAGCCACTAAGCTTCAGATTACACTGAACCGTACTATAAACCGACACAGGTGGTCAGGTAGAGAATACTCAGGCGCTTGAGAGAACTCGGGTGAAGGAACTAGGCAAAATAGCACCGTAACTTCGGGAGAAGGTGCGCCGGCGTAGATTGTAGAGATTTACTCTCGAAGGTTGAACCGGTCGAAGATACCAGCTGGCTGCAACTGTTTATTAAAAACACAGCACTCTGCAAACACGAAAGTGGACGTATAGGGTGTGATGCCTGCCCGGTGCTGGAAGGTTAATTGATGGTGTTATCGCAAGAGAAGCTCCTGATCGAAGCCCCAGTAAACGGCGGCCGTAACTATAACGGTCCTAAGGTAGCGAAATTCCTTGTCGGGTAAGTTCCGACCTGCACGAATGGCATAATGATGGCCAGGCTGTCTCCACCCGAGACTCAGTGAAATTGAAATCGCCGTGAAGATGCGGTGTACCCGCGGCTAGACGGAAAGACCCCGTGAACCTTTACTATAGCTTGACACTGAACATTGAATTTTGATGTGTAGGATAGGTGGGAGCCTTTGAAGCATGAACGCTAGTTTGTGTGGAGGCGTCCTTGAAATACCACCCTTTAACGTTTGATGTTCTAACGAAGTACTCGGAACGAGTACTCGGACAGTGTCTGGTGGGTAGTTTGACTGGGGCGGTCTCCTCCCAAAGAGTAACGGAGGAGCACGAAGGTTTGCTAATCACGGTCGGACATCGTGAGGTTAGTGCAATGGTATAAGCAAGCTTAACTGCGAGACAGACAAGTCGAGCAGGTGCGAAAGCAGGTCATAGTGATCCGGTGGTTCTGAATGGAAGGGCCATCGCTCAACGGATAAAAGGTACTCCGGGGATAACAGGCTGATACCGCCCAAGAGTTCATATCGACGGCGGTGTTTGGCACCTCGATGTCGGCTCATCACATCCTGGGGCTGAAGTAGGTCCCAAGGGTATGGCTGTTCGCCATTTAAAGTGGTACGCGAGCTGGGTTTAGAACGTCGTGAGACAGTTCGGTCCCTATCTGCCGTGGGCGTTGGAGAATTGGTTGGGGCTGCTCCTAGTACGAGAGGACCGGAGTGGACGCACCGCTGGTGTTTCGGTTGTGTCGCCAGACGCATTGCCGAGTAGCTA
>NZ_JBAJJM010000020.1:0-9505 GCF_036880405.1 Mannheimia indoligenes
TATCGCAATCATATGAAACGGGCACATTTGTGTCGGGGTATTGAGTAAATCTTTTAATAATCCCCTCCGACCATCGCAGGTAACTGATTGAATGATATAGCCTTTTTCTCTTAACTGATTGAGAGCTAACTGATAATAAACATCTTTTTCTGTTTTTACAAAACGATGATAGATTACCTTCTTTTTCAGACTATTGATTAAAACCAATACACCAAATTCTCGACCAAAGAAAGTGGTATCCATAATAATATTCAGATATTTTCCTTCTATTATATTTGGCTGGCTTTTAGGGGCTTTTTCAATATATCGTTGAATAGTTCTCACCGAACAATGATATTTCTCAGCAAGTTGCGGATAAGTCTGTTTTCCTGTCGTGTAATCAGACCAAATTTGAATAGCGTTTAATTTCTTTTGAAAGGTAAAGATTTTATTACATTGATTGCAATAATGGCGCTGAATATTATTTTGCTTACCGTGCTTCTTGATATTCGTACTTTGGCAAAATGGGCAGTTTTTTATTCATTTTTCGAAAATAGGGCTTAAAGCCTTGTACTATAAGGCTTTAAGCCACTTTTTAGCAACTATTTTGTCTACTATGCCTGATTTTAAGCCTCAATCCCTTCAAATAAAAGTGTACTTAAATAACGCTCAGAGGCAGATGGTAAAATCACCACGATAAGTTTATCTGCAAATTCAGGTAATTTTGCTAAGCGATCTGCTGCTGCAACGGCTGCACCAGATGAAATACCGCCTAAAATCCCTTCTTCAGCCATTAAGCGGCGAGCGGTTGCTAGGGCTTCTTCGCTTGATACTTGCTCAACTCTATCCACTAATGATAAATCAAGGTTTTTCGGGATAAAGCCCGCACCAATGCCTTGAATTTTATGTGGAGCCGGTTTCACTTCTTCGCCGTTTAAGGTTTGAGTAATGACAGGCGATTCTGCCGGCTCAACTGCCACAGAAATAATTTGTTTGCCTTTGTCTTGTTTAATCGCACGAGAAACACCGGTAATAGTACCACCTGTACCCACACCTGCCACTAATACATCAATTTTACCTTCGGTTGCATCCCAAATTTCAGGACCGGTGGTTTGTTGGTGGATCGCAGGGTTTGCCGGGTTTTCAAATTGTTTTAAGGTAACGTAATGATCAGGGTTTGAGGCTGCAATTTCTTCCGCTTTTGCAATTGCCCCTTTCATTCCTTTTGCCCCTTCGGTTAAAACAAGGTTTACGCCTAAACCACGCAATAAACGTTTACGCTCGGTACTCATTGTTTCAGGCATTGTTAAAGTTAATTTGTAGCCACGAGCTGCGGCAACATAAGCCAATGCGATACCAGTATTGCCACTGGTTGCATCGACAATTTCTTTACCTTTAGTCAAAATACCGTCTTTCTCTGCTTGCCACACCATATTCGCCCCGATACGGCATTTCACGCTAAAACTTGGGTTACGCCCTTCCACTTTAACCACAATGTTGCCATTACCGAAATTCTTTAAACGAACAAGAGGAGTGTTACCAATAGAGTATGAGTTGTCTGCATAGATAGTCATAATAGTGTTCCTTATTAGATTAGGTATTAAAATTTAACTTTATCATACTTATTTTTGAGTGATTTGCTAGTAGCTAGAAGGTATTTTATATAACCAAATAGAATATGTTGAGATAGGCAAAAAGTAAGCGGTCATATTTTGCAAAAAATTTACTAAATCTGACCGCTTGACTATTGGGAATTGAGACTATTTCAGCTCTCTCGCGCCTTGATTATCGACCTTACAAATGTGGATAAATCCTTCGTTGTTTTGTAGATACTCTTTTTCCAAGTAGTTCACTAATCGTTGGGCGTGTTCCAAATCAGGAGCGATGGCAAACATCGTTGGGCCTGAGCCGGAAATACCAACCGCTAATGCCCCTAAATCTTTACAGCCTTGTCGAACGGTTGGGAAGTTAGGGAGCAAATCTTCACGATACGGTTCGGCAATAAGGTCTTTCATCATCGTTGCGGCTAGCACATCTTGGTGAGTGTGGCAGGCGTGAACGAAAGAGCCTAAATAGCGGGCTTGCTGAATCATATCTTGGCGAGTGTAGCTCTTCGGTAAAATCGCACGAGCTTCGGCAGTGGAAACTTCCACGCCCGGATAAGCCAATACCCAGTACCATTCATCAAAGAACGGCAACGGTTGGCAAATGTTGCCGAGAGATTGAGTCATTAGCTGTAAGCCGCCTAAATAGCAAGGGGCAACGTTATCGTAGTGGATTGAGCCTGAAATTCTACCTTCCAGTTCGCCCATCATTTCCAACAATTCCATTTTTGAAAATGGTTCATCGTGGAATTTGTTGAGAGCCACTAATGCCGCCACAATCGAACAAGCACTCGAGCCAAGCCCTGAGCCAATCGGCATATTTTTTTCGAGTGTTAATCGCAAATTTTTTACGTTGCCACCACGCAGTTTTAAGCGTTCGCTAAAAAGCACATAGGCTTGATAAACGATATTTTTTTGCGGCTCTTTCGGTAATTTTCTGACGAAATAGCCAGCACTTTCTAATTCGAAGTATTGATCGCAATCTTCGATTTGGACTACATCGCCGAGCAATGAGCCGTCAATCGGGGAAATTGCCGCCCCTAAAGAGTCAAAACCGACACTGATATTAGCACTGGATGCCGGTGCATAAATGCGTAAAACCATTAGTTTGCTCCTCCGTGTAGGGTGCGAAGAATATCGGCAAAAATACCGGCTGCTGTTACGCTATTGCCTGCTCCGTAGCCTCGTAAGAGGAGTGGGATTGGGTTGTAATAACGAGTTAAGAAGGCTAGAGCATTTTCACCGTCTTTCACTTTGTAAAGTGGGTGATTTTCATCAACGGCTTCAATCGCCACACGGCATTTATTGCCGGTAATTGAGCCTACATAGCGTAACACTTTGCCTTCGGCTTTAGCAGCTTGCACACGTTTATCAAATTCTTCATCTAATGATGGCAGAACAGCTAAGAACTCATCACGGCTCATACCTTCTGAGAACCCTTTTGGCAATACACCTTCAATTTCAATATCGTCAAATTCAAGCGGTAAGCCGGTTTCACGAGCAAGAATTAACAATTTACGAGCGACATCCGCACCGGATAAATCATCGCGTGGATCAGGCTCGGTAAAGCCTTTTTCTTTTGCAATTAAAGTGGCTTGTGAAAGGGTTAAACCTTCTTCTAATTTACCGAAAATGAAGGAAAGTGAGCCTGATAAAATCCCTTCAAATTTTTCGACTTCATCGCCTGCTGCCAAGAGATTTTGTAGGTTTTCGATAACCGGTAAACCCGCACCCACATTGGTTTCATAGAGGAATTTATGTTGGCTTTGGCGAGCATTTTCACGCATTTCCAAATAGTAGTCGTAGCTTGAGGTGTTAGCCTTTTTGTTTGGTGTGACCACGTGGAAACCCTCTTTTAGTGCACGAGCATAAAGATTCGCCACCGATTGAGCCGAAGTACAATCCACAAATACAGGGTTGACAACGTGGTGGAATTTGATGAATGAAAGTAACACATCAAAATCAGACGGCTGGATCGCTTTTTCTAAATCTTCTTTCCAGTTATCTAAATTTAAGCCGTTTTCGTTCAGCAACATTTTATCCGAGTTGGCTAAGGCACAAATTCGGATCTCAATGTCCTTCTTTGCCAAAAATTCCTTTTGTTGTTTAACCTGCTCAATTAACTCGCTGCCTACGCCGCCGACACCGACTAAAAACATATCGACCACACGCTTGCTGTTGAATAGCGATTTATGAGTTGCTTTTACTGCCTCAATCGCTTTATTTAGTGGCACAACTGCTGAAATTGAGCGTTCTGATGAACCTTGTGCGATTGCCACAATGCTGATATTCGCTTGAGCTAGGGCAGAGAAGAAACGAGCAGCGATACCTTTAGCGGTACGCATACCATCCCCAACCACAGACACAATGGATAAATCCTTAATAATATCAATTGGGTCAAGCAAGTTTTCCGCTAATTCGTGAGCAAATTCCGCATTGAGTGCCGCTAAGGCTTTTTCTGCTGATTTTGCCGGTACGCAGAAACTGATGCTATATTCTGAGGAAGATTGAGTAATTAAAATCACCGAAATGCCGGCTTTTGACATCGTGGAGAATACACGAGCAGCCATTCCCACCATACCTTGCATACCCGAACCTGACACATTGAACATTGCCACGTTGTCGAGGTTGGTGATCCCTTTTACTTTTAAGCCATCGGTTGCTACATTGCTGTCAATCAATGTGCCTTTGCCATCTGGATTACCGGTATTTTTAATTAAGCACGGAATATTTAACGGCACTAACGGTCCGATAGTGCGAGGGTGGATCACTTTCGCTCCAAAGTAGGAAAGCTCCATTGCCTCTTGGTAGCTCATTGACTCTAAACATACGGCATCTGGTACTAGGCGAGGATCGCAGGTGTAAACGCCGTCCACATCGGTCCAAATTTCACAAATATCTGCTTTTAAGCACGCAGCCAAGCAAGCTGCTGAGTAGTCAGAGCCGTTGCGACCTAAAAGCACTAATTCGCCTTTTTCGTTACCCGCGGTAAAGCCTGCCATTAATACTACGTTTTTCTTAGGAATTGAGCCGGCATCAACACGCTTGGTGGATTCAGCAATATCCACTGAAGATTCTAAATAGCTGCCGTGAGCCAATAATTTTTCCACAGGATCAATGCGGGTAACATCATAGCCTTTCGCCTCAAACCACGCTTGCATCATCGCAATAGAAAGTTTTTCACCACGACAATGAATGGTCGCTGCAATATCATCCGATAAAGATTTGCTTTTTGCCGAGTCTGCTGCTACCTGTTGAATTTGGGCTAATTCCGCCTCAACTAAGGCTAATAATGCTTCACGAGCGAAGTTATTATTGGCTTCATATAAACCGTTGATGATATTGTGGAAAATTTCAGTAGCTTCAGAAAGGTTAGATTCAAAGGATTCACCTGCGATAGCTTTATCGACAATGGCGACAAGGTGGTTAGTAATTTTAGCTGGAGCGGATAATACCCCAGCTGCTTGATCTGCTAGATGGGCCTTTTCGATGATGTTCGCCGCTTGCATAAAGCGTTCCGGGTTGGCAAGCGATGTGCCACCAAATTTTAGAACTCGCATAGTTTCTCCTGATATTAATATTTGCAAATTTTTATACAAAAATGCCCGCTTGTAGCGGGCATTTTAAATTCTGTTTTTTAGCAACACTCACCCGCATTATGTGATTGCATAATGGTAATCGTGGTGGTAATAATGGTTGCTAAGTTAAACATTTTGTTATTTCTCAATAAAGATGAATTAACTGAGAGAATGTGGCAAACCTTTTCTTTTGTCAATCTTTTTTTGTGGGAAATTGTGCTTTTTATCGCCTGCTATGTTTGCCTATTGCATTAATTGTGATTAATCTGAAGATTAAATCATAGATTTCTTGTTTTAGATCAAAAAACTGCTAAACTTAGTGCTGAGTGATTAACCTTTATATATGAGGACAATAAAATGGCATACACATTACCAGAACTAGGCTACGCATACGATGCGTTAGAACCCCATTTCGATGCAAAAACAATGGAAATTCACCATTCTAAGCATCACCAAGCTTACATTAACAATGCAAATGCAGCGTTAGAAGCTCATCCAGAGCTATTAGAAAAATGCCCTGCGGAATTGATTAAAGATTTAAGCCAAGTGCCTGCTGAAAAACGTGTTGCAGCACGCAACAACGTGGGTGGACACGTAAATCACACTTTATTTTGGAAAGGTTTAAAAACCGGTACAACTTTACAAGGTGCATTAAAAGATGCCATCGTGCGTGATTTCGGTTCGGTAGAAGCATTCCAAGCTGAATTTGAAAAAGCAGCAACTACCCGTTTCGGTTCAGGCTGGGCGTGGTTAGTGGCGGAAGAGGGCAAATTAGCTGTGGTTTCAACCGCAAACCAAGACAACCCATTAATGGGTAAAGATGTAGCTGGTGTTTCAGGCTACCCGATTTTAGGTTTAGATGTGTGGGAACACGCTTACTACTTAAACTACCAAAACCGCCGTCCGGATTTCATTAAAGCGTTCTGGAACGTAGTAAACTGGGACGAAGCCGCTCGCCGTTTTGAAGAGAAAGTGGCAACTTGCGGTTGTGCGAAATAATTTAATGCGCCAGAAATAATATTCAAGCGGTCAAATTTTGCAGATTTTTTGCAGAATTTGACCGCTTGTTCTTTTATTGATATTCAAAAATTACACGAGGAGTGAGCTTGGTAATCAGCTCATAGCTAATCACGCCGATGTGTTTCGCCACATCTTCAATCAGTAATTTTTCTCCCCAAAAAATCACTTTATCGCCTACTTTATCTTGGCTATCAGCCCCTAAATCAACCGTGAGCATATCCATTGACACACGCCCGACAATCGGCACAATTCTGCCGTTTACCAAAACAGGTGTGCCTTCAGGGGCATTGCGAGGGTAGCCATCTCCGTAGCCCATTGCGATTACACCCAGTTTGGTGTCTTTCGGGCTAACCCAAGCTCCACCGTAGCCGACCGGCTCGCCTGCTTTGTGGGTGCGAACAGCAATCAGTGAGGAAGAAAGGGTCATTACAGGCTTAAAACCTAAATCAGTAATCGGGCTGTAGTGTGGAGAAATTCCGTGCATAATAATGCCGGGGCGAACCCAATCATAATGAGCTTGTTTCCAATACAAAATTCCGCTTGAGGCGGAAATGCTGCGATCGTGTGCTTTGTATTTGTCGGTAGCTTGTTCAAACACGGCGATTTGTTTTTCCGTATAACCACAATCTAATTCATCTGCACGGCTGAAATGGCTGACAAAACTAATAGAATTGACCAGCGCACATTTTTGTAAACGTGCTACAAACATATCCACTTGTTCGGGGTGAACGCCCAAGCGGTGCATACCGGTATCAATTTTGAGCCAGATATTGATGGGGAAATAGATTTTAGCCTTGCGCTTCCAAAAGCCTTTTTTCTGCTCTTCTTCCCACTCTTGATTGACTTGTTCAAGTAATTCGAGCTGTTCAATATTATGAATCACAGTGTCAAATTTACGGGAAAGGGTTTTAAGCAACTCTTCACGGTCAAAAAAACCTTCCACCAGTACAATTTTGCCGGTGTAGCCGGTTTCTTGAATTTCCAACGCTTCACGCAAGCGGGCAACACCAAAGCCATCGACTAAATCTGTCAGTGTGGCGGCGGCAGGCAGTAAACCTTGCCCATAAGCATTGGCTTTGATCATCGCCAATAATTTTTGCTGTGGAGCAAAAGATTTAATAAGTTGGATATTATGGCGAAGGGCTTGGCTGTCAATGGTTGCGGTAGCTGGTTTCATATTTCTTCTAACGAGATAAAATAATAAGTGTGCGAAATTATACGCTGAAAATGAAAAATCCCTTAGAAAATAATGTAAAAAAGATTAGTATTAGCGAACTAATGCGAGAAGTTTTATATGCTAAATTTATTATTTGAACTAAAAAAAGAGAAGATTATTTCTGATTTAAACTACCAATTTGCGGCTTTTATTGAGAGCAAACAAATGCAATATAATTATCCTCAGCGGCAAAAAGATCTGGCGGTGTTGCTTGCTGCATTGATTTCTTATCAAGTTGGATTAGGGCATACGGCGTTACGTTTAAATTCTTTAGAACTTTCTAATCTTTTTGAGTTGAGTGCAAAACCGCAATGCTATCATATACTTAAGGCAATTTTGCAAAAAATTGGAAAAATTTCACCGCTTGAATGGCAAGAAGTGTTAAAAGATCACATTGCTTTTAGTTATTTGCCTGAAAAAATTGCTCCGATGTTGTTCCAAAATGGTCTGCTTTATTTTTATCGTTATTGGCAGGCAGAGCATAATATTGCGGTTTATTTGCAACAAGCGGTCAAATTTTCAGAAAAATTTACCAATGCAGAGTTAAATAAAAAAATTATCGAGCAACTATTTGAGCGTCAATCAAACCCTCAACAAGAAATTGATTGGCAAAAAGTGGCGGTTGCAACCGCACTTGAAAAACAATTTAGTCTTATTTCCGGTGGACCGGGAACAGGGAAAACCACTACGGTTGTGAAACTATTGCTCGGGCTTCAACTAAAACAGCGAGAGCTACATCAACCTTTTCTCCAGATTGCCCTCGCAGCCCCAACGGGCAAAGCGGCAGCAAGAATGAAAGAATCGATTGAGGGAAAATTAGCGGAGGAAAAACAACTTTCGCCCGAATTAATTAAAGCCATTCCAACAGAAGCAATAACAATTCACCGTTTACTTGGTGCAAGACCTTTAACCGATGAAACAAAATATAATGTGAAAAATCCACTCCATTATGATTTGGTTGTACTAGATGAAGCATCGATGATTGATGTATCAATGATGGAAAAAATTGTGCAAGCATTGAAGCCAACCGCTTGCCTGATTATGTTAGGGGATAAAGACCAGCTTGCTTCCGTTGAGGCGGGATCTATTATGGGCGAGTTAGGTTCATTCTTGGCGTATGGCTATAGTCAATCTCATTGTGATTATTTAAAAAAGGTTACTGGTTATGAAATAGAAGTAGGTAATGCTTTAGCAATTGGTGATTCACTGGCTCATTTAAAACATAGCTATCGTTTCGGCGAAAAAATGTGGATTGGTGAACTAGCTAATGCAGTTAATGATCAAAAAATTAATTATTCTTGGGAAATATTTGCTAAATACCAAGACAGCGGTAAGTTAGAGAATAGGATTTATCCTGAAACAAAGGATATGGCAGATAAATCAAATTGGCTAGAAAAAAGCGTGCAAATGGTTGTGAATAAAGCCGTAGAGCTTTATCGTGCTTATTTGACAGCGGTGCAGCAAAGAGAAGAAAATCCGCAGGCTATGAGCGTGAAAACCATTTTTGACAAATTCCAAAAAGTACGTTTTCTATCGGCATTACGTATCAGTGAATTAGGCGTTGAAAAATTAAATGTAGCGATAGCGGAAGGCTTGCGTAAAGCTGGCTTGGTGAGATTTAATCATAGCCGAGACCGCTATATTGGCAAACCCATTCTTATTACCGAAAATATGCCGACAAATAAAATCGCCAGCGGCGATATTGGCATTATTTTACCTGATGAAAATGGAGAAACGAGAGTTTATTTTGATTCTCAACAATCAGACGAACAATATCATAGCTTGCCATTGAGTAGAATCTCAAGTTACGAAGCGGCTTATATTATGACAGTGCATAAATCGCAAGGATCGGAATTTGAGCATACTGTTTTAGTATTGCCGCTAGTGATTTCTCCTGTATTAACGAAAGAGCTAATTTATACAGCAATTACTCGAGCTAAAGATAAATTCACGTTATTTGGTAGCGAGAAAGTATGGAAATATAGTGTGGGATCTAAGACAGAAAGACAAAGTGGCTTAAAAGAGCAATTAATTAGCAAGTTTTGTTAATGGAATAATCAAATTGACGAGAAATTCAACAAGCGGTAAAATTTTTAAAATTTTTTACA
>NZ_JBAJJM010000022.1:0-17700 GCF_036880405.1 Mannheimia indoligenes
GTTCCGCCAATTTATTTAATAACCGATTAGTGTATAACTAATCGGTTTTTTCGTTTTTATACTCTGTGAATTCTGCTAGAATTTGTAAAACTTCTAATAAAAATAACCGCTTGTATGGCTGAACTTGATCCCATTATTGAACAATTTCTTGATACGTTATGGCAAGAACACGGTTTGTCTGAAAACACTATAGCTTCTTACCGTTCTGATCTAGAGCGTTTTTCTGATTATTTTTCTGAGCCAAAGGCTTTCCTATCTATTGACCATATCGACTTACAAGGCTTTTTAGGCGAGCGTTTAGAGCAAGGCTATAAAGCAACCAGTTCAGCCCGAATGTTAAGTTGTTTACGTAAGTTTTTTCGTTTTTTAAGTCTTGAGAATTATCGCAAAGATGATCCAACGCTTACGCTCACTTCGCCAAAACGTGGGGCTCATTTACCCAAATCGCTAAGTGAAGAGCAGGTAATAGATTTGCTTGATGTGCCGAATACGCTAGATCCAATCGAATTACGTGATAAAGCAATGTTAGAGCTACTTTATGCAACGGGTTTGCGTGTAACAGAGTTGGTCTCGCTTTCCACAGATAATATCAGCCTAAAGCAAGGCGTGGTGAGAATTATCGGTAAAGGGGATAAAGAGCGTCTTGTGCCATTAGGTGAAGAGGCGAATTATTGGATACAGGAGTTTTTCCAATATGGTCGTCCGATTTTGTTGAATAATCAGCAGTCGGATGTGGTGTTTCCGAGTCGTCGTGGGCAGCAGATGACCCGACAGACATTTTGGCATCGCATTAAGCACTACGCTACACTTGCCGGTATTGATAGCGGTAAACTCTCGCCACATATTTTACGACACGCTTTTGCCACCCATTTAGTGAACCACGGTGCGGATTTGCGTGTGGTACAAATGTTACTTGGGCATAGTGATTTATCTACCACCCAAATTTACACCCAAGTGGCGAAAGCTCGCTTGAAATCGCTGCATCAGCAATTTCACCCTAGAGGTTAGTTAAACAGCCAATCCATTCATCTTGCCAGAAAATCAACGGTGTGCGATCTCGTTCCCAAATGGGTACACCGTGATTTTGCCAAATTTTTTTCATCTCTTCTCTATGTGGCTTGCCGTAGCATTTCACTTTTCCTTGCTTTCCGATAGTCAGAGAAACAGCTTGCTCAGCAAGCCCACTCGGTAATAACAAGCGGTGATTTTGTTCCTTTTTTTTGTAAATGATTTCTTGTTTGTGGCGAATGATAGTGCCGAGCTGATAAGGCAATTCCATTTCACTTTCTGTATTCAAAACCATTTCAAAAGCGGGAATAGCCTCTAATTCTTCGGTAATAAAAATGGCTTGCTGATAACGTCTGATTACCTTATTGCCGATTTTAAGTTGTGGGTTTTTATCTGCATTTGCAAAAATTAACTCAAAAATGACCGCTTGTAGTTGTGCTTGGGTTGGCATTGCCACGCCATTTTTTTCCAACCATAAACGGAGCAGTTGTTGCTGTTTTGCTGGTGAAAAATCCTCAAAACCAATGATGGATAACTGCTGATTTTCGCCCATTCGTTGCTTAAGTTCATTGCTGAGCAACTCTTCAATTAACGCCTGTTGTACTTGGCAATGTTGAGCTGAACGAGCTACCATTTCATTGAAATGCTGCCAGCGTTGATTGAGTTTAGGTAGGATTTCATTCCGTAAGAAATTGCGGTCGAATCGGCTATCTGCGTTGCTTTCATCTTCAATCCAATCCAATTTGTGTTGAGTTGCGTATTCAACTAATTCCGCTTTACTGATACCTAATAGCGGTCGAAAAAGCGTAAAATTTTGCAAAACATTGACCCCTTGCATTGCTGATAAGCCTTTAATGCCACTGCCACGTTTTAAGGCGAGCAGGAAGGTTTCTGCTTGATCGTCTAAATGGTGGGCAGTGGCAAGTACCTCATTGGCGTTTAGGTGCTGTTGAAAGGCTTGGTAGCGTGCGGCTCTTGCACCGTTTTCAATGCCGTTTGATGCATCGACAGTTACTTTTTGCAAAATAAAGGGAATATTTAACCGCTTGCAATATTGTTGGCAGAATTCTGCCCAATGGTCAGCATTTGGGCTTAAGCCGTGGTGGATATAGATAGCTCGCACTTTAAAAGTCGTGCGAGAGAAAAGATGAAGTAGTGCTACGGAGTCGAGTCCACCACTTAAGCCTACCAGAAACTGGCTTGCGGCCGGTAGGTGTGTTTGGCATTGGGCTTGAAAGTGGTGGAGTAATCCCATTTTACTTACCGATACAAAATGAGCTGAAAATATTGCCGAGCAAATCATCGGAGGTAAATTGCCCCGTGATTTCGCTTAACGCATTTTGCACCATTCGCAGCTCTTCTGCTAGCAATTCGCCGGCAAAGAATTGAGTAAGTTGAACGTGGCCTCGCTCTAAGTGGGTGGCTGCGGTTTCTAACGCTTGCAAGTGACGGCGGCGAGCCAAGAATCCACCTTCAGTAGAGCTTTGGTAGCCCATTGATTTTTTCAAGTGGTTACGCAGTAAGTCCACGCCGACTTTGGTTTGAGCAGAAAGGCGAATCATAGTGAAATCGTCCACTTGAATCAGCCCTTCAGGCTCGCTGGATAAATCCACTTTGTTGCGAATCACGGTAACCGGCATATTGGCCGGTAGTTTCGCCAAGAATTCTGCCCACTCGCTGCGGAACTGATCGGCTTGCTGCTCGGTGCTGTCAATCATTAATAAAACGTGGTCAGCTTGGGCGATTTCGTCCCAAGCCCGTTGAATGCCAATGCGTTCTACTTCATCGCTGGCATCACGCAAGCCGGCAGTGTCGATAATATGTAGCGGCATTCCGTCAATGTGGATATGCTCACGCAGCACATCACGGGTCGTGCCGGCAATGTTAGTCACAATCGCAGCCTCACGTCCGGCTAAGGCGTTGAGCAGGCTTGATTTTCCTGCATTTGGGCGGCCGGCAATTACCACTTTCATCCCTTCACGCAGAATTGAGCCTTGTTTAGCTTCACGGCGAACACTGTCTAATTGGGCGATGATTTCGTTTAATTTGCCTTCAATTTTGCCGTCTGCCAAAAAGTCAATTTCTTCATCAGGAAAGTCGATAGCTGCCTCCACATAGGTGCGGAGATAAATGACCGAATCGACCAACTGATTCACTTTATTGGAAAATTCACCTTGTAGCGATTTTAACGCCGAACGAGCCGCTTGTTCGCTTGTAGCATCAATTAAATCAGCAATTGCCTCAGCTTGGGCTAAATCAAGCTTATCGTTCAAAAAGGCTTGTTCGGAAAATTCCCCGGCACGGGCAATGCGAATGCCTTCAACTTGTAGAATGCGTTTCATCAACAAATCTAAAATCACTTGTCCGCCGTGGCCTTGCAGCTCCAAAACATCTTCGCCGGTAAAGGAGTTTGGGGCTTTGAAAAACAGGGCGATACCTTGATCAAGCACTGTGCCGTCTTCGTCTTTGAAAGGCAGATAATTTGCCAAGCGGGGCTGTAATTTTTTGCCTAATACCGCCTCGGCAACGGTTTCCGCCAAGGGGCCGGATACTCTTAAAATGCCGACTCCGCCACGTCCGATTGGTGTGGCTTGGGCAACAATGGTTTCTTTCATTTTTTATCCTCAAATTGGGTTGCAAGCGGTTGGATTTTGGTAAATTTTTACGAAAAACTGACCGCTTGTAATGATTGCTATAATACCGAAACCAAGCCTAAAGGTAAAATAAAAGGCGGTGTGCGATTGCTCGTATTCGGGCGAAGGAGTAGAATAGCCGCTCTTTATTTAAACAACGCAATACGCATTTAATGTCTTTAGAAAAACTCTTACTCACTCGCCGTTTTATTTCCACCACCGCATTTTTTTCAATGCAGAGCGTCTTTTTCTTCTATCTGAAAGGGAAAGGATTAGATAACACCCAAATTGCTTTTTCGCTTTCGTTATTGATGTTTTGTAATCAAGCGTTAGCGATTATTGCTGGCATTTGGGGCGACCGTTATGGCTTGGCGAAAATGATGTTGTTGGGTTGTTTGTTGGATGTGGTGGCTTATGTCCTTTTTTTAGCCGCCGATAATTACTTGATTTTACTGATGGCGACCACCTGTTTCGGACTGGGGAGTTGTTTGTTTGGCACGAACGCAAGAGCATGTTTGCTTGCGTTGGCAGGCAATGAGTATACCTCTAAAACCCGCTTGCAGGGTAAATATTTAAAGGTGACGAGTATGTCTTCGATGCTCGCTCCGCTCATTATCATTCCGTTTATTAAATATGATCTGATTGAAACGCTGATTTGGTGTTGTTTTATTTTGGAGGCGGTGCTATTTGTCTTTATGGTAAAACCGTTTTCGGCGGTGGAGAATATTCAAGGCAAAGTGAAATTCCGTTTCTCGCAAATTAAGGAAATCATCAGCAAAGAGTTTTTGTTCGCTCACTTAATGCTGTTTGTGCCGTTGAGTGTCGCATCTTCCTATTTTATTATTTTCCCGTATTTGTTTGATAAAGTGCTGAACGCCCCTGAACATTCGCCGATAGCTTTATTTATCAACGGGATTTTAACCGTAAGCCTGCAATCCTCGTTTTCTCGTAAGATTAATTTAACGAAAAAGCAGTTGATTTGGGTTTCGCCTCTGCTTGCTGTTGCAATTATTCTGCCTTGGTTTATTGCTGTTCAAGTCGCCACCTTAACCGCCGCCTATATTTACACCGTGATTTTTACTGTGGTGGAAGTCTTTGCTTTAACCGCAATGGCGAATTTATTGGTGAAATTTGATAACGGCAAAAACCGAGGCTTTATTTTTGGCTCGTCCCGCCTGATTTTGTCGATTACCACGATGATTACAATGAATTTAGTGCCAGTGATTTTCTTGATTTAACAAGCGGTCGTTTTTCGTAAAAATTTTACCAAAATAGGCAGTTTATCTCTGCCACAGCGGATTTTCAGAAATCAACTCCTCCAGCCATGCCAAAAATAGCTTTACCCTTTTGGGGGTGTAGCCTGAGTAAGGATAGACGAAATACATCGGCATTGCATAAAACGCTTGTTCGGGTAAGATAGGTTGTAGTTGTCCGCTACAGAAATAAGGCTCGGCGGCAACCTTGGGGAGATAGCCTACGCCTAAACCGGCAAGTGTACCTAAATAGTAGGTTTGGGCATTGTTAAATGTGAGCTGAAATGGCGGTTCAAATGGTGGTTGGTCAACCGGTAAGATCTTACTTTGCTTTCCAGTTGCAGCAAATTTAAACGACAAATAGCGGTGATGTTGCAAATCGTTCAATGACAGAATCGGCGGATTGTTTGTCAGATAATCTGACGTGGCACACAGGCAGAATGGCATTTGCCCAATCTCCTTTGCCACCAAATTCTCATCCGCCACCACTCCCCCACGAATCGCACAATCCACTCTCTCTTTTGTCAAATCAACAACCCGTTCGCTACTGCCGATTTCAAGACGTAATTTCGGGTATTTTGCTGTGAATTGTGGCAAGTTTGGTACAATTAGGTAATCAGCTACTGGCGAGGGCATTTCGACATTCAGCAAGCCACAAACTTCCTCTTGCTCCTGTAGGTCATTATGAATTTCATCAAATTCCGATAGTAGTGGCAAAATCCGTTGATAGTATGCTAGTCCGTCGGCGGTCGGAGATACTTTGCGGGTTGTGCGGTAGAGCAATTTCACACCTAGATGATTTTCCAAGCCCTGAATTTGCCCTGAAAGCGTGGTGGTTGCTATCCCCAATTTGTTGGCAGCCTGAGTAAAGCTGCCTGTTTCGATAATGCGGCAAAACGCTTGCATTGCCTCTAATTTATCAAGTGCCATTTCCCCCCCTACAAGCGGTAATTTTTTGCAAAATTTTAGCAAAAATCGACCGCTTACAGTATTATTATCCGAAATTTCGGATAAATAAACCGAGTTTGTGTTATTTATCGCTCTAATTGATCAACCTATAATATCCTCAGTTTTAGATTCTTATTAGGAAAGCAAAATGAAAAAAAACTTACTTGCTCTGAGCATTGGAATGGTAGCAGCCACAGCTGCATTTGCGGAAAAATCGTTTGATATGAACCAAGCTGAGCCGTTTGAGGCAAAAGTGTTGGTTGAGGGGTTGAAAGATCCATGGGATATGCAGATTGACCGTAATGGCCAGCTTTGGATTACACAAGTCGGCGGAGATATTGCGATGATTGATGCGAAAAGTGGGGAACGGAAAGTGATTCACCACTTTGACAATGTGGTCAATGGCGGTATTCAGCAAGGTTTGTTGGGCTTAGCATTGGATAAAAATTTCTTATCCGGCAAAGGCGATAACATTCTTTACGCAGCTTATGCTTACAAAGCAGCAGACAGCAACGCTTACACTAAAATAGTGAAATTGACCTTAAATGCGAAAGCAGACAAGGTTGAAAAAGAGGAGATTGTGCTGGATAAATTGGCGTCTTACACCGATCACCAAGGTGGGCGTTTGTTGCTTGGGCCGGATAACAAGCTCTACTACACCATCGGCAACCAAGGGGCAAACCAATACGACCGAACCTGTATGGCGGATCGTGCTCAACGCTTACCGACAGCCGAAGAGCTGGCGAACAAAGATTGGGCTGCATACCAAGGAAAAACCTTGCGTTTCAACACGGATGGTTCGGTACCGGAAGATAATCCTGTGTTAAACGGTGTGAAGAGCCATATTTATACTTACGGACACCGCAATCCACAAGGAATTGTGTTTGCTGGTGATAAGCTCTTCCAAGAAGAGCAAGGGCCGGGTTCGGATGATGAAGTTAATTTACTGGAAGCTGGTGCTAATTACGGTTGGCCTCACGTTGCTGGCTATCCGGATAACCAAAACTACATTTATACCAGTTATGCCACAGCGGAAAAATGTGGCGAGTTACCACAAACCATAGGCGATACTACTTTTGAAACCCACGGCGGTGAGGCACCCAATAAAATGGTCGCTCAAAAAGAAACCGATTTTGTGCAGGAAGCAAACTACCGCAACCCTCTCAAAACTTTCTTTACCGTACGCAACGGACACAATATGTTTGACAAAGGCAACTGTCCGGATTCCAGCTATCTCTGCTGGCCGACAGCGGCTCTGTCCAGTATTGCTTACTACCCGAAAGATGGCAAAGTAAAAGCGTGGCAAAACTCGATTTTAGTTTCCGGACTGAAAAGTGGTGCAATTTACCGTATGCCGCTCAATAGTAGTGTTGATGATGTGCAAGGCGAGCTTTACAAACATTTCGCCAGCCCGAACCGCTACCGCAATGTCACAGTTAATCACGACGGCAGTAAAATCTATGTGATGACTGATACTCAAGGTGCTTCACTCGGTTTAGACGGCAAACAGAATATGCAAATGCAAAATTCTGGTGCGATTTTGGTGTTTGAAGCCAAATAAACCTGTTGGTAAGCGGTCAGTTTTTAGTGATTATTTACAACACAAAAGCCCTGAACATTCTCCTGTTCAGGGCTTTGTTTTAGGACAATAGCTCTAGCAACCAGAGCCTGAGTTTTAAGCTCAAGTTGCTGGTATAGCCGGTGGTGTGATGGATAATTTTGCCGTCTTTGATCATTAAAATGGTCGGCGTAGCTTGAATATCCCAGCCTTGAGAAAATTCCCCTGTTGGGTCATTAATAGTGGCAAAGGTGTAGCCATTTTCATTGAGATAGCTTTGTACCTCAGTATTATTGCCTGATTTTAAGGCGACTCCTAGCACTTCGGTGCCGTTCTCGGAGAGTTCTTGAATATTGGGGGAAACAAATTCGCAATAATGACACCAACTTCCCCAAAAGTAGAGTAACATTGGTTTTTTATGGCTGAGTTGGGCGATGATTTTCGGTTGGTTTTGAATATCATATTGTACTTTCTGTTCAAATTCGACCGGGGCAGTAGGGGCTCTGTACCAATCCATTACAAAGCTGATGAGGATAAACAAGCCACCGTATAAGAAAATATTTTTGATAAATCGGCTGATAAGGGATTTTTTCTGAGTCATCGGTTATATTTTTCAAGATAAAAATGGTAAAAAGCCCCGTGAGTGAAATTCACAGGGCTTTGTGGTTTGGGGGATTATAGAATGTCTAATAATTCCACTTCAAAAATTAAGGTGGCGAATGGCGGAATTGACGCACCTGCACCACGCTCACCGTAAGCAAGTTCTTGAGGAATGGTTAAACGCCATTTTGAGCCAACAGGCATTAATTGTAATGCTTCTGTCCAACCACGAATCACGCCATTTACAGGGAATTCTGCCGGCTGACCACGTTTTACTGAGCTGTCGAACACTGTGCCGTCAATTAATGAACCGGTGTAGTGAACACGCACGGTTGAGCTTGCTGTTGGTTTTTCGCCTGTGCCTTCGGTTAAAATTTCATATTGCAAGCCACTTTCGGTTACTACAACGCCTTTCGCTTTTTTGTTCTCTTCTAGGAAGGCTTTGTTTTCTGCATCAATTGCTTTAAACGCTTCCGCTTGAGCGGCTTCCGCACGCTGACCTAATTCTTGTAATGCCGCGGTTACTTCGTTTAAGTCGATAGCCGGTTGGTTGTTGCTTAATACATCGTAAATCCCACGGGCAACCGCTTCTGCGTTTACATCCATACCGCTGCCTAAAAGTTGCTGACCGATTTGTAAACCGATACCGTAACCGCCTTTTGCTTCTACTGAGTCTAATGCAACTGAATTGAAATCTAATGCCATTTGTTGTTCCTTTTAATTAATTGAATAATGTATCAAATAAATACGGGTAGATAAATGGGGATAAAAATTGAAAATACAAGATAAGAAAGAAACAAGCGGTTAATTTTTTGCAAAATTTTGCAACAAAACCACCGCTTGTAAAGATTAGAAGGTTAAGTATGGGGCAACTTTCTCAACGGTTGCCTCGCCAATACCCGGAATGTTGGATAATTCCGCTGCACTTTTAATTTTGCCCGCTTTTTTGCGATATTCTACAATCGCTTTTGCTTTCGCTTCGCCAATGCCTGCTAAAGATTGTAATTCTTCTTCGCTTGCTTTGTTAATATTTACTTTTTGTGATTTTTTTACCGTAGCTGTTTTTTCAGCTGCGGTTGCTTTTACTGCTGCAACTTTTTCTGTTGTGGCGGTTTTAGCTGAATTTAGTGTTTCACGTGCCGTTGCCGCTTTTTCAGTTGTTGCCATTTTTGCCGCTTCTGCTTTCACTTTTGCATTTTCTGTTGCCGCACTTGCTTTAGCTTTGACTGCTTCCGTTTTCTCTGCAACACTTTCTTTTACTTCTTTCGCTTTTACTTTCGTATTTTCTTTAACTTCAGCTGCTACAGCTTTTGCGTTCACTGTTTGTGTATTAGTTTCAGCAAATGATGTTACTGAAACTGCCATAGCAACGCCTAATGCTAATAATGTTTTTAATGGTTTCATTTAAAATCCTTAAATAAAAAAGAGGGTGAATTATTGAAAAAAACTATATTTTAAGACTTTACTAATTTAATAAAGTTCATTGAATTTGTAATTAACGGCAAGACAAAAAAGCAAGTGGTTATTTTTACTGAAACTAAAAAATAACCACTTGCTTTATTAATAGCATTAGAGCATTAGAGCATTAGAGCAATAGTGCACTGCCCCATTTGATAATATCGAAGAAGAATTTGTTGTCGTTAGTGGCAACTTTATCTCCATTTTTATTGGTTTCTGTTTTTGCCTCTTCTGCCATTCCGCTTTGATATTGTCCTTTCACTACTGACAGATCGTTTTTCGCATTGGCACGCAAGGTGGCACACTGCTTTTTCGGTAATTCTTCTACCGCTTCGTTATTTTTAAATTTCTTGAACAAATGCTGAGCGTAACCCATTGATTTTTCGTCGTTTTGAATGATTTTGACATACTGCTCACCGATAATCTCTTCAAGCGGATAGAAGAACACGTATTGTGAGAAAATATATGAATCTTCCTTAGAAAAATGTTCCTGCTGAATGCGGGTTAAGTTCGGGTAAATACACTGCTTCGCTTGATTACTCAAGACTACCCATTTTTGAGCGTCCGCTTCAGACAATACGTAATCAGCATTCGCAAATTCACCCGGAAAGGCTTCTTCTTTTATGGTTTCATTTGATGTGCAAGCAACAGCCAAAAAGCCTGTTGAAAGTAATATTATTTTTTTAAACATAATGCATTTCCATTAAAAATTTTGCGTATTCTAGCAAAAAAATAACGACTTACCATTGCAAAGTTTTATCGAAAAACCACCGCTTGTGAAGTGCAAAGATTGAGAGGGATTATTTAGAATATTTATAATACGGTTTCAAGAAACACCAAAAGCCCACGTTTTTTATCTGCACTTAAACGATCTAAGTGAGCATTTAATCTAACGCGAACACTATCTTCGGAAATAGGAACAAATTGTTGTTTATCATTTATACTTAGATCCGAAATACAATCAATAAAGAACCAACCAATTTCAGTGTTTAAAGTAGTGGCAATTTCGACTAAATGAGCCACATTGATTTTATTCTCTCCTCGTTCATAGCGAGAAAGCTGTTGTTGAGCGATACCTATTTTTTCAGATAATTCGGCAGCACTGAATCCAAACTCTTTTCGCTTTTGCTGAATTCGTTTGCCTACTAATCTATCTATTTCTGTTACTGAAAGTTTCGACATTACTCAAGCCCTAATTTATCTTTTATTGCTATTTTGTAACTGTTTTACTCTTTTAAAAATATCGGTTATAGTACAAATTATGGTTTTTATTTATTTAAGGGTTTACTTTTATGTATCAAAGTCATCCATTTACGCTAATTCATTGGTTTGGTCCTTTCAGATTAGATGATATTTTAGAAAATAATGAATGGAAGTGGAAAACAGGGCTTTATTTAGGTATAGGAAAACTTAAAGGTAGTCGCAAAGAAGGTGAAATTCTTTATTGTGGTATTTGCGAGCAATCTTATGCTTCTCGTTTTAAAAATCACCATAAACTTCCATTTATCACAAGAGAGCAAGAAATTTGGCTGGGGCAAGTTGCCTCAACTCCTTACCCATCAAATAATGGAGCATATAAAGCCTATTTAAAAGAACCGGAAAGATTACTCACTTATTTTATGCAACCAGCACTAAATGATAGAAATACTATTTTAATACCGAGAGTAGGCACAGTGCTTAACTATTGGTTTAAACCAAATGGGCAATCACGTAAAAAGAGATTATCTACAACACTAAGCTTGCCTGACATTATTTCTTGGGACGGAGAAAAATGGCGTTCGGGTAATTTACGTATTGAAGATAATGAATAAAAGGGTAATTAAAATGGCAAAATCACCAACAAAAGAACTTGAACGCCTTGAGGAACAATTCAATAAAGGAAATATCTCTGAAAGACAGTTTAAGAAATTAAGACAAAAGACGATAGATGATGCTTTAAAGCAAAAATCTGCTACTTCTTCACCTCGCTCTAAAAAGAAAGGTGGTAATAATACACTCAAAGGGATAGGCTTATTTTTATTACTCGTAGTTTTTGGTTCTTCTTATAATAAAAATGAAAGCGTGAGCGATACAAAATCAGCAACACAAACTACAAAAAACGCAACTCAGAAACAATGCGATCAAATATGGAAAGATGAAGGGTATTACAAGGTACTCAGAAGTAGCTGTACTTTTATGGAAGACGTAGATCCTATTTACAGAACAGAGAGCTCTGATAGACATAGTCAATTTAAGGAATATGCAGATAGAAATGGTTGCTCCTATAATGAAGAAAAGGCAACTAAAATAAGCACTGACACTAGCTTGGTTATAATGGGAAAATTGAGAGCATCTCAAGAAAAAACCGGAAATATTCAGGTTTTTTGTAATGCAGAAAAAAGCTATTTTGGTAAGGTTATCAAAAAATACAATATTCAGTAATGACTAGGGGACTGCCTTAAAGGCACTCCCCATTTTTATTTGTAAAATTCTATACAAAAACTACCGCTTGTTTTTTCCGATCCCCTAATCTGTTAAACTAACGGCAATGATTTCTAACTACTTAAACAATCGATGACGAAAGATCTTTCTACTCACACGCCGATGATGGTGCAATATTTGCAACTCAAAGCTCAAAATCCGGATATTTTGCTATTTTACCGAATGGGGGATTTCTATGAGCTATTTTATGATGATGCAAAACGAGCGGCGGCGTTGTTGGATATCTCGCTGACCAAACGTGGGCAATCGGCAGGTGAGCCTATTCCAATGGCGGGGGTGCCGTATCACGCAGTAGAAGGGTATTTAGCAAAGCTGGTGGCATTGGGCGAGAGTGTGGCAATTTGCGAACAGGTGGGCGATCCAGCCACCTCAAAAGGACCTGTTGAGCGTAAAGTAGTGAGAATTGTAACACCGGGAACGGTTAGCGATGAGGCATTGTTACCTGAACGCCAAGATAATTTAGTGGCAGCAGTCTATGAGGAAAAAGGTATTTTTGCGATAGCCTCATTGGATATGACTTCTGGGCGGTTTTTAATCAGCGAGTTGCCGAACAAAGAGGCGTTGGCGGCAGAATTACAACGTTTACAACCGGCGGAAATTCTGTATGCGGAAGATTTCTCGGCTGCGGGCATTTTAAATAATTATAAAGGCTTACGTCGCCGTCCTGTGTGGGAGTTTGAGCTGGTAACTTCCATTCAATTATTAAACCGCCAGTTCGGCACACAAAGTCTTGCGGGGTTTGGAGTAGAGAAGGCTATCGTTGCTCTTTGTGCTGCAGGTTGTGTGTTGCATTATGCACAAGAAACCCAGCGTACCGCATTGCCTCATATTAATTCTATTAAGTTAGCTCAACATAGTGATACGGTGTTATTAGATGCTGCAACCCGCCGTAATTTAGAGCTTACGCAAAATCTCACAGGTGGCACGGAAAACACGCTGGCTGCCGTATTAGATAAATGCGTTACCCCAATGGGAAGCCGTTTACTCAAGCGTTGGATTCATCAGCCCATTCGAGATTATGCCAAACTGCAAGAAAGACAACAGACCATTGCAGCTATTATTGAGCACGATAGAGTAGGCGATCTCCAACCGTTACTTCAACAAGTTGGCGATATGGAACGGATTTTAGCTCGTGTTGCGTTACGTTCGGCTCGCCCTCGTGATCTCACACGCTTACGCACCGCCTTGGCACAACTGCCCGAAATTGCAAAAAATTCCCAAAATTTGACCGCTAGTTTAGATAAATTGCTATCTCAATTAGCGGATTTCAGCGAGCTACTTGATTTACTTGAGCGTGCGATTATTGAAAATCCGCCACAGCTTATTCGTGATGGAGGTGTGATTGCTGAAGGCTATAATGCGGAGCTAGACGAATGGCGAGAGCTTTCAGATGGAGCAACCCAATATTTAGAGAATTTGGAAATTCGTGAGCGTGAAACCACCGGCATTGATACACTGAAAATCGGCTTTAATGCAGTACACGGCTACTATATTCAAATCAGTCAAGGGCAAGCTCATAAAGCCCCGATTCATTACGTTCGCCGTCAAACGCTGAAAAATGCCGAACGCTATATTATTCCTGAACTCAAAACCTATGAAGACAAGGTATTAAAAGCGAAGGGGGCATCGCTCGCACTTGAAAAGCAACTTTATGATGAGTTGTTCGATATTTTGATGCCACGATTAGGCGAGTTACAACTTGCCGCAATGGTACTTTCAACTCTTGATGTACTGACTAACCTTGCTGAACGAGCAGACAGTTTAAACTACGTTTGCCCGACTTTTAGCCCAACGAGAATGGTAAATATCAAAGGTGGCAGACACCCTGTGGTTGAGCAGGTGCTAACTGATCCGTTTATTGCCAACCCTGTATTTCTGAATGCTCAACGCCATTTGTTGATTGTAACAGGTCCGAATATGGGCGGTAAAAGCACTTATATGCGACAAATCGCCCTGATTACCTTGATGGCGTATATCGGCAGTTTTGTGCCGGCAGAAAGTGCGGAAATTGGTCCGATTGATCGTATTTTCACTCGTATTGGAGCAAGCGATGATTTGGCTTCCGGGCGTTCAACCTTTATGGTGGAAATGACCGAAATGGCGAATATTTTGCACCAAGCTACCGAAAATAGTCTGGTGCTGATTGATGAAATCGGGCGTGGTACTTCCACCTATGATGGTTTATCGCTGGCGTGGGCGTGTGCGGAATGGTTGGCGAAGAAAACGCAATCTTTAACCCTATTCGCTACCCATTATTTCGAGCTAACAGGGCTACCAAATCAGCTTAAAGGCGTGGCAAACGTACATTTAGATGCGAGAGAACACAACGATACCATCGCCTTTATGCATTCAGTACAAGAAGGGGCGGCAAGCAAAAGCTATGGCTTGGCGGTGGCGGCTCTTGCCGGTGTACCAAAGCAAGTGATTCAATTGGCAAAACAACGTTTAGCTCATTTAGAAGAAATTTCCCACCAAACCAAACAAGCCAACGAGCACCCGCAAGCAGATTTGCTTTTTGCAGCGGACTTCGCCGATGATTTGCAAAAAAATGAAGCAATTCAACCGCTTGCCGCAGAAGAAAGCGAGTTAGAAAAAGCCTTCAAAGCAATTCAACCCGATGAACTCACGCCAAGACAAGCGTTAGAAGAACTTTATCGGTTGAAGAAGTTGTTGGGGTAAAGGTTTTATTTGACGGCAATTTGTAAAAAGCTCATAATTTATCCAGTAAGTAATGCAAAAGGAAAATGATATGCCAATAAATCCAACAGAAAACCAGCAAAAAAAGATTTTTCAAGAAAAGATCTTATCAATGTTTGAACAATCTTTAACGGAAGAGCAACGTTTTTTGCAAGGTATAATGAACGGAGAGATTGAGCTGATTTCTCACGATGAAGTGATGGAAAAACTTGAATACGTTTTAAAAAATGGGTTAGATCGTAAATGAAACAAGATTATGCCGTTTTCTGGTCTAAAAAAGCAGAGTTTAAATTGTTAGATAAAGCGGATTACATTTATTCTGAAAGTCAAAATGAAGAAATAGCAAGTAAATTTTTAGAAACAATGAGAAGTCTTGCTGAAAAATTGAGTTTTGTTGCGTCAGCGTATGCTGATGGAAAGTTTCATCTTTATCCTTTAAAATATGGACATTCGGTAAAATTCATTGTCGCAGATAATATTGTTGTGATTGAAGACTTTCTGCCTAAAGGAATGAATTACTCTTTCTATTAAAAATCGCCCTTGAACAGGGCGATTTTGCTTAGAACGTATGTGAAAACTCAATATACACACGGTTTTTGTCATAACTATAAAAAGTGTGATTACTTTTTACTTTGTTATATTGCCAGGTTAAACGAGGAGTAATGCCTTTAAAATGCACGGCTCTGTGCCAGATACTCGCTTGTACGCCGTATTCTTTATTACGCTGGGTAATTTGGAAAATAGGCATTGGTGCTCTATATTGCTTGCGACCATAGCTCACGCTTAATTGACTTGAAAGCCCATTCTTCCACTCTTGCCCCCAACCTAGTGAAACACCTCGACGAATAAAGCTGTCATCTAAATCTCTGGTGCTATTGCGGTTAAAGTTCGCTCCAACAAACCAATATTGCTGGCTGCTTGGATGGTAGTAAATACTCGGAGAAACAAAATGATAATTTCCATCTAAGTGCTGGCGGCGGGTATAGCGTTGCTCGGCATATTCATACGTTATTGAGGATTGCCATTGTGGCGTAATCCAGTATTGCCAACGAGTATTAACACCACCAGCATTTGAATAACGCTTAGTGCTTTGACTTTGAGTAGAACCGCCCGCATACCAAGTTTGCTCTAAGAAAGGTAAAACCGTGATTTTTTGTTTCGCACTTTGATAGCCTAATCCGAAACTTTCTCTAAGCGAATATTCATTATATTTTTTATTATTCCAATAATATTTGCCATTACCGTTTAGGCGAAACTCGTGGAAGAAACCATTTCCCCAAGACCATTTTTTCGCAGCGTCAAAACTTAGCCCAATCCCTTGAGCAGACTCTTTCTTCGGAGCTGTCCATCTGCCGTAAGTTGTGCCTGAAGCTGGAGCATTATTAATATTTGGATCATTTAAATAAGTTAAGCCGCCTTGAAATACCCATTTGTCTTGTTTACTGATGGCTTCTAAATAATGATTGATGATATTTGTAATTTTTATAGGTAATTTATCCGCTTGTAATTTATGAAATTGTGCTTCTGCGGCTTCATTTTCACGGTTTTCAAAAAGTGCCACCGCAAGCTGCATTCGGATCGGCTGATTTTCCGGATAACTTGCCAGCAACTCTCGGTAAAGTTTAATAGATTGAGTATAATCTTGATTTGATTTTGCCTCTGTTGCCTTTGCCCACGTAATCATTTCACGATTTTGCTTAGATGTAGGGAGTTTTTGGTATATCGGCAATAAAAAGAGGACGTTTTCGGTATTGCCTGTTACCAATGCCGTCAGCATTGCTGAATTTAATAACTCAGGCTGCTGAATGAGTTCTTGGCTTGAAATTGAAATAGTCTGATTGCTATTTTGCACTTTGGGCTGAGCTTGAGCAACTTTATGTTCCGGTGTCTCAAACGATTGATTTTGTTGCATCCGCTGATTATCCATTTTCTCTTGAATTGGAGCTGGGGCGGTATCAGCTAATGCAAAATGTGCAGCTAAACTGAAAGCAATAGGAATAATTTTTTTCATAGTAAAGTATTATAAAAGAAATAGAAAAGGCTATTTTTCAATAGCCTTTCAAAAAAATCAATAAAAAAATTATTGTTTTTTACCGCCAAATGCACCGGAGAAGTCTGATGAGCTATAAGCACCACCGATTTCGCTTGCATTTGAACCATAGAAATGACCTTCTAGCTCGGCTGATTTTCCGTTATGGACTGCTTTTCCATCAAATTCGTTACCATCAATTTTAGCGTTTGTTACTGCTACATTTGGAGCAACATCACCGTTTATGGTTTTGTTAGCAAAATCAACGTTTAATTTGTGATCTCGAGAGGTTGATGTTTGACCATTTGCTACAAAAACACCATCTACATTATAAGTTGCGGAACCTGTAGTTGGAATATTAGATTTTGGTGTAACATCACCTTGTGCAAAAACATAACCATCAATATGTCCGAATTTCACGTTAGTAAATTTGGCACCGCTTACAGTAAAGTTTTTATAAGTTACGCCGTTAATTATGCTATTTTGAAGATTTGTAAATCCACCAGAAACAATATTACCCCAAGAAACAGGGAATGTTTTACCATCAACAATTAATTGTTGTTTATAGGTGTTTGCTTTTGCAATATCAAATTCTTTGCTATCACTGACACGGAAAGCGGTTCCCATATCATCAGAAGAGTTTGTTTGGGTTGGTTGAGTTGGAGTTGTTTGGGTAGGTGCAGGTTTATTAGCAGAAGTATTTGTATTATTATTTGCAGCAGGAGAAGTACTATTATTTCCACCACCTGAACTACCGCAAGCAGAAATTACACCAGCAGCAAGAAGCGTTAAGCTAAATTTTACGATTTGATTCATAGATATGTTCCTTTTTTATGTTAAGAAATAGAAACGATTATGATGAGCTAGCATAAGTCATCAAATGGAGTATGACGAATTTGTTTTCATTTGTAAATAGATAAAATAACGTTGCCCCAGCGGAGCAATTTTTCTTACTTAACAAGTTTTACAGTCTCTTTCACCATCTCCCCAATCTCTTGCCATTTTTTCTCTTTAATCAATGACTTCTCCACAAAC
>NZ_JBAJJM010000023.1:0-57978 GCF_036880405.1 Mannheimia indoligenes
TCTACACCGTCTTTACCATCACGACCTGCTGCACCAGTTTCACCTTTAGCACCATCTTGACCGTCACGACCATCTCTAATAGTGATATCTTCTGTTTGACCATCAGGGTAGGTAATGGTAATGGTATATGAATCACCATCTTTTCTGGTTTCAAACTTCGTGCCTTTTACCAGAATATCACGGATGCCTTCTTCAGATGTGCTACCCGTTACTGTTACACCATTGTCACCAATAAAGTTTACTTGGTTTGCGTTTTTAACCGTGTCTAAATAGTTATTGCCACTTGCAGACACAATCCAACCCATATTGCGTAAATCGCCTACAGTTGCAACAGTGTTGTTGTGTACTGCTGGGTTATTTAAGTTAAGTAGAGTATTTGTGTTTGCTGCAACAGTACCTGGACCATTTACATTAACAGTCTGCGTACCTAAGCCACTCACCACATTATTAATTGCAGTTGCTGCCCCAATCGCATTTGGTGCTGCCGTTGGGTTAGTAACGTTGATAACCAGTTGATCTGCAGGAATAGGATCACCTGTTGGGTTACCATCTGCATCTACTTTAAAGAATTGATCACCTACTTTCACTACAGGGTTACCATTTTTGTCAGTAAACTGAACTGGTAAGCCTGTTACATGGTAAGTTACATTGCTTGCTTTACCATCTGTATTAGTTACAACCGCTTTAGTATTACCACCATTAACGAAGTTAATGATGTCATCTTTGTTCACACGGTCTTTTTCATCACCGTTATTTTGAACTAAGAAGCTGCTGTCTGCGGCTTTAACTTTTAAGTCAATCTCCGTTGTATTTTGCTCAGTGGTCGAAGCCTTGCCTGTAATCTCAACAGAGCCGTCAGATGAAATGAAGTTTACTTTATCGCCCCATTTCACATCATCAAGTTTATTGCCTGATGCCTGTACTTCCCACGCACCATTATTCACTACTTGATATAACTGTGAACCATTGATTGCATCGGTAGAAGTTGCGTTAATTAAACCTGCTGCAACATTTTGGATACGGCGTTCTGCATTTGGCGCACCTACAGAAACCACACCTGTTGATGTGCTACCTGCAAAGCCTGAGTAAGTAACAGTATTGATCACTGCATTGCTTACTGCACCAATACCATCTGTGCTAGTACCTTTTTGGGTATAAGCAGATTCTGAACCTAAGAATACAGAGTTCTCTGCTGTTTCTGTCACTCGGTTACCAACAACAAAAGTTTCTTTTGTTGCTACAGTATTGTTATTACCTACTACACGAGAACCTGACGCATCAACTGTGCCAGCTAAACCACTTGTGGTTTGTAATTTACCAGCAGAATCATAGGTTGCTGTTGCACCAATTTGGTTATTGTTACCAAATGCACCAGTATTGGTTGATGTTTGACCAACTGCGTTGTCGTTACCTAGAGTATAAGAGCCTGCGCCAGAAACGATAGAAGGGTCACCAATTGCACCCGCATTTTCTGCATTGACTAAGTTACCTGTACCGATAGCGATAGCTTGGTCAGCAGTTGCTTTAGAGCCTTGACCGATAGCAATAGATTGGTTACCTGATGCTACCACTTCCGAACCAATACCAACGGCATTACTGATGGACTTGCCATTAAAGTCAGAACCACCGTTAACAAAGTTACCGATTAATACGTTTTTCGTATTGTTTGCCGTATTATGTCCAGACTGAGGTCCCATAATAATAGAACGGTCAGATGTCGAAGTAGAACCTGCTAAGTGGCCCATTAAAATATTGTTATCACCAGTAGTATCACGACCAGCTAAGTTACCCATCACAGCGTTACCATCACCGCTTAAGCGTTGACCTGCACCATCACCTACAAGGATATTAGCACCGGCGCCAAAGCCAGGGAAAGTTGTATTTCTACCGTCATTAGATTTTACAGCTTCACCAGCACTCGTACCAATAGCGATGTTACGGGTAGAATTGGTATCAACTACATTTTTTAATGCGCCCGTACCAATACCAACACCACCGTAGGCTGCAGTATCTTTACCTGCTTCTTTACCAATATAAACGCTAGGAGAGCGTTTGCTATCCTCTAACACGCTTGCTTGGGCAGTTTTTGATGCTTCAGACTTTAATGCACCGGCTTCATAACCGATAGCCACAGAGTAATCTTTGGTTGATGCTTCACCTGCATTGGAACCAATGTTGACATTGTGGATATTCCATTGGTCACGTACGTTAATACCAGCATTTTCACCAATAGAAATGTTGCGTCCACCAATAGCCTGTGCACCATCACCAATAGCGATGTTATTTTGTTTACCAATCAATGCACGAACTACAGGATTTGCAGGATTTGATTTATTTGCTTCATAGAAAGCAACTAAGGCATCTTTGCTTACGAATGCACGATTTGTACGAGGGTCAATAATATTTGCCCAGTTATCCGCACCTGTTAAATCAGCCGCACCAGCAACTGAGTTTTTGCCCATTGCGATAGAGCCGATTGTATTTGCTTTTGCAACAGAACCAAGTGCAATGGTATGGTTTTCTTTACCAAGAGAATCACGACCGATTGCAATAGATTGACCACCTGCAGCACTTGAATTCATCGCACCTGCGAAGGCATAAGTACCATTAGCATTTGCACCGTTACCTATTGCAGTTGAAGAGTTACCAGTTGCATTTGCACTATCACCCACTGCAGTTGCAGAGCCTTTAGTTGCTGTAGCTAAACGACCAATAGCAACTGTTGCATTTTCTGTTGCATTTGCGCCATTACCTACTGCTACTGCAGAAGTTTTGCTTGCAGTTGAGTTTGCACCCACCGCTACAGAAGACTCGGCCGTTGCGTTAGTATTAGAACCTACAGCAACTGCTGATAAACCAGATGCTGTTGATTGGTTACCTGCTGCAATAGAGAAGTTACCACTTGCAAGTGCATTAGCTGTTAATGCAGCTGCATTTACGGCTGATGCAACAGCACCCACACCAAGCGCTACAGTATTAACATTTTTAGCTTCTGCATTAGTACCAAGTGCAGTAGCACTTCCACTAGACGCTTTGGCACCTGAACCTACCGCTGTTGCCTGTTGTGAAGTTGCTTGAGTTGCAATACCAATTGCCACAGCACCCATTGCAGTTGCACCACCAGACTTATCAGCACCAGCTAAGTTAGTAGCTGGGTTGCCACCAATATTATTACCATCATTTACGTGTAGATAGTTTTCAATAACTGCTGGTGTTGTTACTTTATTTGCAATAGCATTCACAGCTGCAATTACAGAATACAGCTGTGAACCATTAATCGCATCCGTTGAACTTGAAGAAATAGTACCTGCAGCAACATTCTGGATCTGACGATATGTATATCTATCTGTACTTGCTGTGTTATCAACCCAATATGAACTTGCACCATTACGTGTTGATGTACGATTACCTTCAACAAATGCATTCACTGCCTGTCCTGAACCTACGGATAGTACAGAAGTATCACTCGTCGCCTTACCAGCGAATTCATAGGTTACACCACCGATAGTCACACGCTGAGACTCAGTGCCTGTATTACTAGTGCCTGCAATAGAATAAGCACCTAAAGCAACACTACCTGTTTTTTCAGTTCCTGTACCTTGCTCTACTTTTGCACCATACCCTAATACAACTGCGGCTGCAGTACTTTGGATACTCGTATTACCACCAATAGCAACCGAGTGATGGTTTGGTGCTGTAACATTAGCATAAGTATTAGTACCCGAGTAAGCTCGTGCTCCCCCCTCTGGACCCGAATTATCTGTTGTTTCACCCAAAATAACGGTTGAATAATCCCCAGCAGACCAACCACTTTGAGCAACAGGTACAGTAGCTGATGTGCTATTAGATAACACCAATCCGACTACTGTGGCCAATAAACTCAGCTTTAATGTTTTACCCAAGCTAGAACTTGGCTCAACACTCGTTATTGTAGATGACACTTTGCCTTGGTTTTTCGCCAATTCTGAGGCTACTTCCATTCTCTGGGTTGTTCGATTAAAAATAACCTTGAAAATTTTGTTCATAAGTTTAATACCTTAAAAGTAAGTATTTAATATAAAATCCATTTTTATCGACTAAATAAAAAAACAGACTAGTCTGATATTTAAATAGCTAAAAAAACATCCTTAAAAATCAAACAACAAGGAAATTTAGCCATTTTATAAATTAATAGTATTACTCCAAAAATTCCATATTATTTACTCAATTTTACTTAGCCCTAACGTGCACAGAGAAAGAGGCTGTAAAGCCTGTAAAAAAACAAAGGGCATTCATATCTGATGAATGCCCTACTTCGTTAAATACGCCATTAATTTACAATGAAATTTGCCACTCCAATCACGCTCACAAAAACCGCCAGCCAAATCAATTGTAACTTCATACTTTTACGATTAATTTCCTGATTATGTAGCCTACGCTGCTCTAATTTTTGCCGATAAATTTCTAAATCTGCTTCTTTAAATGAAAAACCACAATGCGGACAGCTTTCTACGCTGTCGCTGATACGTTTTCTGCACTCCGGGCAGCGGTGTAATGCCATAGTTTCCCCTTACAAGCGGTTATTTATTTCGAAAAATTTTCAATATAGATACGATAATAACTTTGATCATTTCGATTAAAGAAAATAAAATTATCATTATCTTTTTGTTTCTCCCCCATAATATAACCATTATCACTATTGGTTGAGAGAATATAATATTTTTGGTTCTCTATTTCTATATAATCATAGGTAGTACGTAAGCCAGCTCTTAAATAACCAATGTGTAGAGCTAATAGCGAAAAATAGAGGAAGATAAAGAGATTAAAGATATGGAGATCTCCTTTTAATATCATCTTTCTGACATCAAGATCAAGTTTCGTATCATTCCACTTTTTCTGGAAAAATAAAACACTTAGTGCGGTAACAAAAACATAGGTAATTGAAATGGAAATAGGCACAATACCCGTAAACACGTAGAAAGTGAGAATAACCGGTATGGTAAAAACAGAAACCAATACAATAACTCTTAACCAGCCTAAATGTTGAAAATAATGTAGTTTAAAAACTTTATTTATTAAAGCGTAGCCTAAAGCATAGCAGAAAAAGAGTAACACCGAAACAATGAATACATAAGCAAGACTTCTTGCCATACTGGCATTACCAACTTCAACGTGCCACCAAGGATAGCCGTGAAAAAGTGCTTGTCCCCAGCCATAGCAATAAGCTGTCGAAAAGCTGATGATAGTTAAAAATGCAAGAGAAAATGAGGAGTTTATAATTTTATTAATGTGAGTCTTGAGCATAACAACTTCTCTACCTTCACGAAAACCATAAAGAAGGAATGATACATTTTTTGACAACAAAAAGGAATATTCAATTGACTTTTTTAGATATAGATCCGATCTCATACTATAAATTGTAACATTTATTACCCATTTATTTTCTATGGGATTAATCCACCACAAACAAGCAAGCCTTGTTTTTTGAAGGTTGGTTTGTCGGCAACAGAGAAACTGTGAACAATCCTATAAATAATTTTTTCCAAAATTTTACAATTTTTTTTACTTTTCCTCTTGAACCGTTAAATTTTGCCCCTATTTATGGTTTCGTCTGAACGGGAAATTATCCCGTTTCTTTGTGAAACTGAATTTATAATTAGAGGAATCATAAAATGGGTAAAATCATTGGTATTGACTTAGGTACAACAAACTCTTGTGTTGCGGTAATGGACGGCGACAAACCACGCGTAATTGAAAATGCAGAAGGTGCACGCACAACGCCATCAATTATTGCTTACACAGATAAAGAAACCTTAGTGGGTCAGCCGGCAAAACGTCAGGCAATTACTAACCCGAAAAATACTTTATTTGCAATCAAACGTTTAATCGGTCGTCGTTTTACCGATGCTGAAGTACAACGTGATATCGAAATTATGCCGTTTGAAATCAGCAAAGCAGATAACGGCGATGCGTGGGTAACCGTAAAAGGCGAAAAATTAGCACCACCGCAAATCTCTGCTGAAATTTTGAAAAAAATGAAGAAAACTGCAGAAGATTTCTTAGGCGAGCCGGTAACTGAAGCAGTAATCACTGTGCCTGCATACTTTAACGATGCACAACGTCAAGCAACCAAAGATGCCGGTCGTATCGCTGGTTTAGATGTAAAACGTATCATCAACGAACCAACAGCAGCAGCCTTAGCTTACGGTTTAGATTCGAAGAAAGAGAACCAAACTATCGCAGTTTATGACTTAGGTGGTGGTACATTCGATATTTCAATCATCGAAATCGACAACTTTGACGGCGAGCAAACCTTTGAAGTGCGTGCAACCAATGGTGATACTCACTTAGGTGGTGAAGACTTCGATAACCGTGTGATCAACTACTTAGTGGAAGAGTTCCAAAAAGAACAAGGCGTTGATTTACGCAACGACCCAATGGCAATGCAACGTGTGAAAGAAGCGGCAGAAAAAGCGAAAATCGAGCTTTCTTCAGCACAAGAAACTGAAGTAAATCTTCCGTACATCACAGCGGATGCAAGCGGTCCAAAACACTTAAACATCAAAGTAACTCGTGCAAAATTAGAAGCGTTAGTGGAAGATTTAGTTAATCGTTCATTAGAGCCGTTAAAAACCGCATTAGCGGATGCGGGCTTATCGGTTGGCGAAATCAACGATGTGATTTTAGTGGGCGGTCAAACCCGTATGCCATTAGTACAGAAAAAAGTGGCTGATTTCTTCGGTAAAGAACCTCGTAAAGATGTGAACCCGGACGAAGCGGTGGCAATCGGTGCAGCAGTGCAAGGTGGTGTATTAAGCGGTTCTGTAACAGACGTATTGTTATTAGACGTAACTCCGCTTTCATTAGGTATCGAAACAATGGGTGGTGTAATGACGACCTTAATTGAGAAAAACACGACGATCCCAACCAAAAAATCGCAAGTGTTCTCAACGGCGGAAGATAACCAATCTGCGGTAACTATCCACGTGTTACAAGGTGAACGTAAACGTGCAGCGGATAACAAATCTTTAGGTCAATTCAACCTTGAAGGTATTAACCCTGCTCCACGCGGTATGCCACAAATTGAAGTAACTTTCGATATTGATGCGAACGGTATCATTAACGTGTCTGCGAAAGATAAAAATACAGGTAAAGAGCAACAAATCAAAATCCAAGCATCTTCAGGCTTAAGCGATGAAGAAGTAGAACAAATGGTGCGTGATGCGGAAGCGAACGCTGAAGCAGACAAAAAATTTGAAGAGTTAGTTCAAACCCGTAACCAAGCAGACGGTATTGCTCACGCAACCCGTAAGCAAATCACTGAAGCAGGCGATGCGTTAAATGCAGACGACAAAGCGAAAATTGAAGCTGCTGTTGCAGAGTTAGAAACTGCGGCAAAAGGCGAAGATAAAGCTGACATCGAAGCGAAAATCGAAGCGTTAATCAAAGCCTCAGAACCGCTAATGCAAGCCGCTCAAGCAAAAGCCCAAGCAGGCGAGCAACCACAACAAGCTCAAAAAGATGATGGTGTGGTAGATGCGGAATTTGAAGAAGTGAAAGACAATAAATAATCTTTCCCAGACCTGTAGGGGCGAAACATCTTTCGCCCCTTTTGCATAACGTGAACGTAGGGGAAAATTGCAATTTGCCCCTACAACAAGCGGTCAAATTCTAAGGAAATTTTGCAAAAGGCGGAACTATGAGCAGATACCTAATAACCTTCGATATGGACACCAATTGTCTAAAAGAAAACTATCACGGTAACACTTTCAATAATGCCTATTATGATATTCGTAATGTGCTAAAACAGCACGGCTTTGAAAATCTTCAAGGGAGTGTTTATTTAGGTAATGAAGGTATTAGTGAGGCTCACGCAACCATTGCAATTCAAGAGCTTACTGCAAAATTTAAATGGTTTTACCCTTGTGTATCGAATATCAAATTTTATCGGATTGAAAGCGATTTAAACGCAGATTTTATCGCTTACAATGTGCATAAAGCACGAGAGAAATTTGAAAAGCAGTTACAGGTTTTAGAACAAACATTAGTTGATACAGGCTTAAGCCGTATTCAAATTGATGAAATTCTGAAAAAACAGATATTTAGTTTAGAAGAACAACCGTAACAAACGGTCAAATTCTAAGGAAATTTTGCAAATGCTTAAGCTCTACCCTACAACTAAAAAAGTGCAAATTCCGTTTTATAAAATCTACAATCACAAAACAGGCGAAACGGTTATTGCAACGGAAACTGAAAACGGCAATGAGCCGATTTTGATGGAAGATTTTATGTGGTTTGAGAAAGTTCCAACCACTGAAGATCTACTTTCAGAAACGTGGTCGAGCATTGAAAACCGCTCCAAGCAAGGCTTGTTAAAACGAGCCTACACTGTGGATTTTGAAAAACATTTACCTGACGGCAAAGTCGAAATTTATATTGCGGTGAATCCGCATTGTTAATATAACTAGAGATCTGATCCCCCTCTTTAGAAAAGAGGGGTTAGGGGAGATTTGATTACGATTTCAAAGTTTCGTAGGAGCGTAAATCACTTCTGCCAAATCTCCCCCTTCCCCTCTTTGCTAAAGAGAGGAGTAAAACAAGCGGTCATTTTTTATAAAAATTTTGCAAAAATACGGAAAAACTATGGCGAAAAAAGATTATTACGAAGTCCTTGGGTTAGAAAAAGGGGCAAGTGAGAAAGACATCAAGCGTGCTTATAAACGTTTAGCGGCAAAGCATCACCCTGACAAAAACCAAGGTAGTAAAGACTCGGAAGAAAAATTTAAAGAGATCACTGAAGCGTACGAAGTTTTAACCGACAATGAAAAACGTGCAATGTACGACCAATACGGACACGCTGCTTTTGAACAAGGCGGGGGCGGTTCAGGCGGATTTGGAGGCTTCGGTGGCGGTGGTTTTGGCGGCTTTGAAGACATCTTCAGTGAAATGTTTGGTGGCGGCTTCGGTGGCGGTGGTCGCCGTAGCCGTGTAGTACGTGGCGATGATTTACGTTACGACATCGAAATCACTCTGGAAGAAGCTGTAAAAGGTTGCAAGAAGGATATTCGCATTCAAACCTTAGCGGAATGTGATACTTGCCACGGCTCAGGTGCAGAGGCTGGCAGCAAAGTGGAAACCTGTTCTCACTGCCACGGTACAGGTCGGGTTCGCCGTCAGCAAGGTTTTTTTGTAACGGAAGCGATCTGTCCAAGTTGCCACGGCACGGGCAAACGTATTGAAAAACCGTGTCGTTCTTGCCACGGCGATGGTCGTGTTCAAAAAGCGAAAAATCTCTCCGTTACTATTCCGGCAGGGGTGGATACCGGTAACCAACTTCGTTTATCCGGCGAAGGGGCTGCAGGCGAAAACGGAGCACCGGCAGGCGATTTATATGTGGTAATTCACGTTAAAGAACACGATATTTTTGAGCGTGATGGTTCAAATTTATATTGTGAAGTGCCAATCAGCTTTACCCTTGCGGCGTTAGGTGGCGAAATTGAGGTGCCAACCTTAGATGGCAAACTCAAACTTAAAATTCCGGCAGAAACCCAAACAGGCAAACTGTTCCGTGTGAGGGGTAAAGGGGTGGCAAGTGCAAGAGGTGGCTACACCGGTGATTTAATTTGCAAAGTTGTGATTGAAACTCCGGTTAATTTAAGCGAAGAACAAAAAGCATTACTTCGTCAATTTGAAGAAAGTTTAGAGGGTAAAGCGAAACACCGCCCGAAACACGAAGGCTTTTTCGATGGCGTGAAGAAGTTTTTTGATAATTTAGGTAAATAACGTATCACTTTATTCATTCAAAAGTGCCTGTTTCAGATAGGCACTTTTTCATTCTATTTTTGCAAAAAATTCACTAAAAGTAACCGCTTGTAATAGATTAATGAATACCTGATAATTACCATCAACTATTAAACAATAAATTTCAATAGCCCTAAATTATCAAATTAATAGATTGCGAAAAAATCTATAGCCTCTATAATCCCCTTTGAATTGATTACCTATCTTACTTTTTTATGAGGATTCTATTATGTCTAAATGTCCTGTAACACATTTGACAATGAACAACGGTGCACCTGTTGTTGATAACCAAAACAGCTTAACTGCCGGTCCACGTGGTCCACTATTAGCTCAAGATTTATGGTTAAATGAAAAATTAGCTAATTTCGTACGTGAAGTTATTCCTGAGCGTCGTATGCACGCTAAAGGTTCTGGTGCGTTCGGTACTTTCACTGTAACTAATGACATCACCAAATACACTCGTGCTGCAATCTTCAGCCAAGTGGGTAAAAAAACTGAAATGTTTGCTCGCTTTACAACTGTTGCGGGTGAGCGTGGTGCAGCTGATGCTGAGCGTGATATTCGTGGTTTCGCGTTAAAATTCTATACCGAAGAAGGTAACTGGGATATGGTTGGTAACAACACGCCTGTATTCTTCTTACGTGATCCACGTAAATTCCCGGATTTAAATAAAGCGGTTAAACGTGATCCACGCACAAATATGCGTTCGGCAACAAATAACTGGGATTTCTGGACTTTATTACCTGAAGCATTCCACCAAGTTACTATCGTAATGAGTGAGCGTGGTATTCCGGCTTCTTATCGTCATATGCACGGTTTTGGCTCACACACTTATAGCTTCATCAATGCTGAAAATGAGCGTTTCTGGGTGAAATTCCATTTCCGTACCCAACAAGGTATCAAAAACTTAACAAACGAAGAAGCGGCTGCAATTATTGCAAACGATCGTGAAAGCCACCAACGTGATTTATACGAAGCAATTGAGCGTGGCGATTTCCCGAAATGGAAAATGTATGTACAAATTATGCCTGAAGCTGATGCAGAAAAAGTACCATACCACCCATTTGATTTAACTAAAGTATGGCCAAAAGCAGACTACCCGTTAATTGAAGTGGGTGAGTTTGAATTAAACCGTAACCCTGAAAACTTCTTTGCTGATGTTGAGCAATCTGCGTTTGCACCAAGCAACTTAGTTCCGGGTATCAGTGTATCTCCAGACCGTATGTTACAAGCTCGTTTATTCAACTATGCGGATGCACAACGTTACCGTTTAGGTGTAAACCACCACCAAATCCCGGTAAACGCACCACGCTGCCCGGTACACAGCAACGCTCGTGATGGTCAAGGTCGTGTAGACGGCAACTACGGTAGCACAATTCATTACGAACCAAACAGCTTCGGCAAATGGCAAGAACAAGCTCAATATGCTGAGCCACCACTAAAAATCAACGGTGATGCAGCACATTGGAACTATCGTGAAGACGATGCAGATTACTTCAGCCAACCACGCGTATTGTTTAACAATATGAATGATGAACAAAAACAAGCATTATTCAACAATACTGCAGCTGGTATGGGTGATGCATTAGATTTCATCAAATACCGCCATATCCGTAACTGCTATGCCTGCGATCCAGCATACGGCGAAGGTGTTGCTAAAGCATTAGGTATGACTGTTGAAGATGCAATTGCAGCTCGTGCAACAGACCCTGCGTTAGGTCAGCCGGGTTTACTATAATTCTTAGGTAAAAACGCAAAAAGAAAAGCTCTACGAAAGTAGAGCTTTTTTATGCTTAAGATTTATTTAACCACCGTAATCTCCCATAATGCATCGCCGATTTGTTGATAATCGGTTACTTCATAGCCTTCTTCCTCTGCCCAATTTGGAATAGCTTCTGTTGCTTGGGTACAATCAAATTCAATTGTTAAGCTATCCCCTTTGTTTAATTTTGCCATAGCTGCTTTTGCTTCAACTAAAGGAAATGGACAAACAAGTCCTGAAGCCGGTAAACGAACATTCATTATAATACTCCTTAAAAATTAACTTTTTAAACGTTGCGGACGAATAATTGTAAAATATGCACCAACCGATGTACCTAAAATCATAATAGGTAATGAAATCCAACCTTGCCACGAGAAAAATGCGGTTTCAACTAAGCCGTTGCCGATAGAGCAACCGCCGGCAAGACTTGCCCCAATTCCCATTAACGCACCACCACCGGCACTACGAAGCATTGTGGTTGCATCTGGCACTCTAAAACGAAATTCATTGGATAATTTTGCAGCAACAAAAGAACCAATTAAAATTCCCAATACTAAAAACACACCCCAGTTAATGAATTTATCATCGCCAAATACAAAGTATTGAATAACATTTGCACTCGGAGAAGTAATGCCTAAGCCAAAATTTCGACCTGCTGCATTACTTAGAGGCCACGCTAACAGTGCAATAAGACCAACTAATACCGCTGTTACAAACGGATGCCAACGTTTTTCAAATAGAATATGGGCTAAACCTGTTTTTCGTGGTTTTAATACAATGGTTTTTCCTCTTGGTTTTCTTAAATGGCGAATAGCCAGTGTTAAAGTAACTACAGTTAAAATAAACACTAAAATCCAAGGTGAAATGCCAAATGTTTCATAGATAGTACGCTGTTCAATTACATTACTTTTTAATTCTTGATTAAGTGGAGCTAATACCCCTGTTCTCATTGAAGCTGAGAATAATGCATAAATAATTAACGCTACCCAACTACCAATTAAACCTTCACCGGCACGATACCAAGTCCCTGTTGCACAACCACCGGCATAGATGATACCAACGCCAAATAAGAATGCTCCGATAATCACAGCAAGTAGCGGTAAATTCTCTGCGGGAGAGTCAAAAGAACCCGCTTCATATAACAACCAAATGCCGATAGATTGAACAGTAATCGCAATTAAAAGAGCTACAAACATACGGCTGCTTTTAGTTACATAAAGATCACGAAACGCTCCCGTAATACAGAAACGTCCACGCTGCATTACAAAACCGAGTAGGAAACCACATAACAATCCTGTTAATAACATAAAAAATACCTCACTAAAATAAATAGAGAGGTATTAAAGTATAAAGCCGCCTAGATGGCTAATAATCTTTAGTGAAATAATATGCTATTCCGTTATATTAAATATGAGGAATAAAGTCATCTTTACCGCCAAGTTTATTAAAGGCTACTCGTCTTGGATCAACTGCTTTTGCCTTTTTAATCATCGGTTCAACGGTTGAGCCTTGCACTAGAATTGAGAAAGTAACTACGGCATAGGTCATTAACAAAATCAAATCTCGTACATCAATATTTCCTTCTGAGCTAGCGATTACGGCAGAACCCGTTGGTACAGCAAGTGCCATTGCTAATGCCAAGCCGCCACGTAAACCACCCCACGTCATAATCTTGAGCGTATAAGGGTTATAAGTGCGGAAGCGTTTTAACACTTGGTACGGAATCCATAAACTGATGTAGCGGGAAAGTAAACAAATTGGAATTGCCGCAATCATCAACACGCCACCAATAAAGGTAAAATCAACCAATAAGGTGCTTAATCCAATAAGAAGGAACAAGAGATAGTTAAGTGAATGGTCAATCATCTCCCAAAAGTGGTCTAGGTATTTCTGGCTCTGTTCGGAAAAGCCTGAGCGGCGTGTCCAGTTTCCAATCATAATCCCTGCCACAACCATTGTTAATGCTCCTGAAACGTGTAAGTAATTAGCAATCACAAAGCCAACAGTTGGAATGGTAAGTGTGATTAAAATCTCAAGGCTTCCGTCATCAGTGGCAGAAATAAATTTATGAGCAATAAAACCCGTTAATAACCCAAATAAAATGCCCCCAACAGCTTCTTGTAAAAATAGCCCTACTACACCACCCAATGTAGGCTCTTGCCCCCCAAATGCTACGGCAAAAATGGTGGTAAAAATCACTAAACCGATACCGTCATTGAATAAAGATTCCCCTTCAACGTGCATAGAAAGACGTTTTGGAGCTTTGAGACTTTTAATAATTGCAAGCACAGCAATAGGGTCGGTTGGAGAAATAAGCGAGCCAAATAATAAACAGTAAACAAATCCAATATCTAATCCGCATATTCTTGCTACCGCATAAATTAAACCGCCTATTAAAAAGGTAGAAATCAAGGTAGAAATTAAGGCATAAACGGCAATCTCACGGCGTTGCTCTTTCATTAAGGGGAGCTTAATACCCAATGACCCTGCGAAAAGTAAGAAACCTAACATACCGTTTAATAAGAAGCTTTTGAAATCAAGTTGTTCGAAAATGGAAATGGCAAGTTGATCAACATTAAACCAGCCAAGAGAACCGAAGGTAAGGATAAGGAGAGAACCGATAAGAGCAGAGGCTGTGATTGCAATGGTCGTTTGAATATTTTCATTCAATTTTCTTGTAAAAAACGAAATGAACATTGCAAGCCCAAATAGCAAGCAGATATAAGAGTAAAGCTGCATAAAATTTACCTATAAATATGAAAACTGGCGTTAGTGTAAACCTTCTCCGATTGAATATCTATATAAAAAATAAGCAGAATTTACTTTTATTCAATTCTGCCTATTTTGAGTTATGCCTTAACGAGCAACCTTTCTAAAATTTGGTAATAAATCTCACCACATTTCTCTAAATCTTCCACACTCACACATTCATTGACTTTATGAATAGTTGCATTGAGCGGACCAAACTCTACTACTTCAGCTCCCATTAATGCGATAAATCTGCCATCTGATGTACCACCACTGGTATCTAAGCGAGGCGTAATTTTTGTGACATTTTCAACCGCTTGTACCGCAGCTTCCACCAATTTTCCGTTACCAGCAAGGAAAGGCTTTCCTGATAAATTCCAATTAATACGATATTTCAAACCGTGTTTTTCTAACATTTCCGCCACTTTGGCTTTAATGATTTCATCGGTTACTTCGGTGCAATAACGTAGATTAAACTGTATATAAAGCTCGCCCGGAATCACATTATTGCTACCTGTACCCGCTTTAATGTTCGCCACCTGTAAGCTGGTTGGTGGGAAAAATTCGTTGCCGTTATCCCATTGATAAGTAGTCAATTCGGTTAAAAAGCCCAATGACGTATGCACCGGGTTTTCCGCTAAGTGTGGATAGGCAACGTGCCCTTGAATGCCTTCAATATATAAATCAGCGGTAATTGAGCCACGTCTGCCGTTTTTAATAACATCGCCCAGCACCTTACCACTTGAAGGTTCGCCCACTACGCAATAATGCACCGCTTCATTACGATCCATCAAGGTTTCCACCACTTTTACCGTGCCGTCTTTTGCTGCGGCTTCCTCATCAGAGGTGATCAGCAACGCTACTTTGCCTTTATGATTTGGGTTATTTCTCACAAAGGTTTCTGCGGCAACTACCAATGCTGCGAGCGAGCCTTTCATATCCGCAGCTCCTCGCCCATAAAGCATTCCATCTATAATTTCAGCAGAAAATGGCGGATATTGCCATTGGCTTTCTTCGCCGACAGGCACAACATCGGTATGCCCTGCAAAGGCAACGCAGGGTTCATCTTTGCCATTTTCTGTGCCGTATGTTGCCCACATATTCAGCGTGTCGCCAAACGGCAGCCATTCGATTTGGAAGCCGACTTTTGCCAAGCGTTCTGCAATTTCCTGTTGGCAACCTTTGTCTTGCGGGCTGATAGAATCACGACGGATTAGGTTTTGTGCGAGAGAGATGATTTCGTTTTTCATAAGATTACAAGCGGTTAGATTTTATTAATTTTTTGCAATGTTGATTTTATGCTCGATCTAGTCCCCCTCTTTAGCAAAGAGGGGTTAGGGGAGATTTAGCAGAATGTCGATACGCTCATAAGAAATATTGAAATCGTATCAAATCTCCCCCTGCCCCTCTTTTCTAAAGAGGGGAGAAGATCTCAGGTTAATTAAAGGCTAAACGCAGCCAAATACTCTTTTTCCGTAAAACCAATTAAAGCAACATCATCTTTAATCACAATCGGACGTTTAATTAATGTAGGTTGTTCGATTAAAACTTTTAATGCCGTTTCACGATTCAGATTATTTTTGGTTTCATCATCTAAATTTCGCCAAGTGGTGCTGCGTTTATTTACCAAATTTTCCCAACCGAATTTAGTTTCCATTTCCACCAACCAATCTGTATTTAAACCATCTACACGGTAATCGTGTAATTGAGGTTGTTGATTGTTTTCTTCCAGCCACTTCAAGGCTTTTTTCACGGTATCACAATTTTTAATGCCATAAACTAAGGTTGTCATTTTTACTCCTAAAATTAATTATCTGAGTCAATCGTTGCGTGCCAAATTTTCAGCATATCAGCGGTTTCTGCTACATCGTGAACGCGTAAAATTTTTGCCCCGTTTTGAACGGCAATCAACGCAGCCGTAACAGACCCGACAACACGTTGCTCTACAGGTTTATCTAATACCGCCCCAATCATTGATTTACGAGAAAGCCCGGCAAGCACAGGAAAACCTGAATCCACAAAGGCTTTAAAATGTTTCAATAATTGATAATTATGCTTAACTGTTTTACCAAAGCCAAATCCGGGGTCTAAAATAATATGTTCCTTCGGAATGCCGGCATTGATACAAACAAAAATGCGTTGATTTAAAAAATCCGCTACTTCTTCCAATACATCATCATATTCCGGCTTTTGCTGCATTGTTTGCGGATTACCCTGCATATGCATTAAACAGACCGGCAAGCCAAGCTCAGCTGCTGTTTCTAATGCATTTGGCTCCGTTAAAGCTCGGATATCATTAATTATATCCATACCCACTTTTGCCGCCTGCTTGAATACTTCCGCTTTAGAACTATCTACCGAAATTAAGCAATCAAAACGGTTATGAATGGCTTCTACCACAGGCACAACACGCTCAAGCTCTTCTTCCAGCGTTACAATCGCTGCATTCGGGCGAGTAGATTCTCCTCCCACATCAATGATGCTTGCTCCTTCATTGAGCATTTTCTCAACTTGGAATAAAGCTTTATCAAGGGAGAAAAACTTCCCTGAATCCGAGAAGGAATCAGGCGTGAAGTTTAAAATCCCCATAATTTGTGGCTTAGTTAAATCTAACAAGCGGTCATTTTTTTGAAAATTTTTGAAATGGATTTGCATCTACTTTTCAGCTCTTAATTTTGCCAAAACCCCTTTGAGTGTTTTATCCAACGGTGCAGTAATCACCATCTCTTCACCACTTTTCGGGTGTTCAAAACGGATAGAATAAGCGTGTAGAAATAAACGGTGCAAGCCGGCTTCTTTCATTTTGCTGTCGAAATCGTTATCGCCGTATTTGTCGTCCAATGCAATCGGGTGTCCTGCATATTGAGTATGTACACGGATTTGATGGGTTCTCCCCGTAACCGGCGAGGCTTTCACTAAAGTCGCATTTGCATAACGCTCTTCAATACTAAAGCGAGTTTCTGAAGGTTTTCCCTCTTCGCTCACTCGCACAATACGTTCACCACTTGCCAATTCGTTTTTCAGCAACGGAGCTTTAATCACTTTGGTGTGAGCTTGCCACTGACCACGCACTAATGCCAAGTAATCTTTTTGCACCACTTTTTCACGCAGTTGTTCGTGCAGGCTACGCAACGCCGAGCGTTTTTTGGCTACCAACAAAATGCCCGAAGTATCACGGTCAATTCGGTGCACCAGTTCTAGAAAACGGGCTTGTGGGCGTAATGCTCGTAATGCCTCAATTACGCCAAAACTCAAACCGCTACCACCGTGTACCGCAATGCCAGACGGCTTGTTGATCACCAACATCACTTCATCTTCATACAGAATTTGATCTTCCAATTCCGCTACTTTATTCAGTTTGGTAGAAATAGGGGCTTCGTTTTTCTCGGCTACACGCACCGGCGGTACACGTACCACATCATCGGCTTGTAATTTGTAGTCGGGCTTAGTTCGTCCTTTATTTACCCGTACTTCACCTTTACGCACAATGCGGTAAATCAAACTTTTCGGCACGCCTTTGAGTTTTGCCAATAAAAAATTATCTAAACGCTGCCCGGCTTCATCTTCACTGATAGAAAAAAACTGAACACCGGCACTAATTACTTTTTCTGTTGTCATTATGTTGTCTTTTAGGGAGAATACTGCCCTGAATTTTAGCACAAAACCGCCAACCTTTGCAGATTGGCAAAACTTTTCATTTTAATTTAAGGAACCAAAATGACCGATAAAGCACAACCGGCAGCCAATATTGATGTCGTCGCAGAAACCGAAAAAGTAATCGACAAAGTGAGTAGTATGAACTTTGAGACGATGCTCAATGAATGGATTATCCCTTACGGTACTAAGATTTTACTTGCCATTGCGATTTTTGTCGTCGGTAAATTCTTAGCTCGTATCATTAGTAATTTATTAGGCAAAGCGGCATTAAAATCAACCAAAGATGAAATGCTACAAAGCTTTATTTCCTCTATCAGCTACTTTTTACTACTCTTAATTGTCGTGATTGCCTCGCTTTCACAAATCGGCATTAATACCAGTTCATTAGTCGCATTAATCGGTGCTGCCGGTTTGGCAATTGGTTTATCACTGCAAAACTCGCTACAAAACTTCGCAGCCGGTGTGATGTTGTTGATCTTCAAACCATTCCGCAAAGGCGATTTAATTGAAACCGGCGGAATGACCGGCGTGGTAGAACAAATGGGCTTATTAGTGTTAGAGCTCCGCACCGGCGATAATAAAACCGTGTTATTACCAAACGGCAAAGTGTTCTCAGACAGCATTGTAAACTACTCAAACAACCCAACCCGCCGAATCGATTTTACCTTTGATATTTCTTACGATTCTAATATCAAAGAAGCCAAAGAGATTATTGAGCGTATTTTAGAAACGAATGAATATGTTCTAAAAGAGCCGAAACCTGTTGTTGCTGTAGGTGCTTTAGCGGCAAATAGTGTACAACTGGTTGTTCGTCCTTGGGTTCAAACGCCAAACTATTGGTCTGCTTATTGGGAAATTACCGAGCAAATCAAATTAGCATTTGATAATGCAGGTGTGGAAATCCCTTATAATCAAATGGAATTACATATTAAAAACAACTTGTTAGATAATAAAGAACAAGAGAAGTATTAAACAAGCGGTCTTTTTTCAATAAAATTTTGCAAATTGAAAGCGAAGGTTTATACTTTAGCTAAATGACTTAAGAACAGGAGCATATTATGCGTATTGATACCTCTGAGCTTTGCGATCTTTATTCTGACCAAGTGGATGTTGTTGAACCGATTTTTTCAAGCTTCGGTGGAGCATCATCATTTTTCGGTAAAATTACCACCGTTAAATGTTTTGAAAGCAATGGTTTAATTGCCGAAGTATTAGAAGAAGAAGGTGAAGGGCGTGTATTATTAGTCGATGGTGGCGGTGCAGTTCGCCGTGCATTAATTGATGCGGAGCTGGCTCAACTGGCAGTGGATAACGGCTGGGAAGGAATTATCGTTTATGGTGCTGTTCGTCAGTTAGATATTTTAGAAAGATTAGATATCGGCATTCACGCACTCGCTCCAATTCCTGTGGGGGCAGATAATACCGATATTGGCGAAGTGGATACGCCGGTTAATTTTGGTGGCGTAACTTTTTTCCCTGAAGATTATGTATATGCTGATTTAACCGGTATTATTCTTTCGCAAGAATTGTTAGATTTAAACGAAATTAGCGAATAATTTGCAAAAAATTCACAAAAACCGACCGCTTGGTCGGTTTTTTTATTAAGGAAATCGTTAGAAGTTTAAATAAAAATCTCGCGTGAGTTGTTTAAATTCAGATGTATATTGACTGTTCAGATCGTAAATCATCAGATCTTTTTGTTCGCACACTTTACTTTGCAAGCAGAAGCTCACAATACTTCGCTTCGGCTCTTTACCTACTTTAGTAAAAATCAACCACTGCTCAATACAATACAAACCGATATTGGGACTTTGTGAAATGAGTTTTTCTGCCGCTTCTGTGGGTAAAATCATTGTAATTCTACCACTTTGGGCTAACCAGTTTTTTGCTTGTTTTAACCAATCAAAATGGCTGGCAGCATTTACCGAACGAGCTAGATCTCGTGCTTCAGTTCTCGTTGCTAAAGAATCTTCAAAATAAGGGGGATTGCTGACAATTAAGTCAAATTTCTGCTCAAACTGTTGCTGCATTACATCACCTTGTAAAACCGTAATACGATTTGACCACGCAGAATTTTCGGCATTTTTGACCGCTTGTTGGTAAGCATTTGGCTCAAGTTCTAGTGCTGTAATTTTACAATCGTTGTTTGTGCGTTGAGCAAGCATTACTGCAATCAAGCCAGAACCTGTGCCTAAGTCTAAGATTTGCTGAACATTTTTGATGTGAGCAATTGCCCCAAGCAAAATCCCATCAGTATTGACCTTCATCGCACATTTATCGTGCTGAATAAAAAACTGTTTAAATTGAAAACCGTTCGACATCACTTTATTTCAACAATAAAAAACCCCGATAGATATTATCGGGGTTAATTCGGATGATTGCAAATTAGTTACAAGAACAGCCTTTTGCATAGTTGGTGCAGTCTGCACAAGCAGCAGTGAACATCCACACTAATTTTTCTTGCTCTTTGATGTAATCGCTCATTTGAGAAGCAGTACCTTCATCATTTGCTTCATTTGCAATCGCAAGAATACCACGTTGCTGACCTAAAAGGGTTTTGAAACCTTCCAACGTGCCGTATAAACACTCTTGAGCCGCAGATACACCAATGTGTTCTTTGATTTGTGATTGGGTTAAGTATTGGCTGAATCCGTTATTTGGCGTATGACCTAAAGTTAAAATACGCTCTGCAATTTCATCGACTTTAGAGACTAAATCATCGTAGATTTCTTCAAATTTTGCGTGTAATTCAAAGAAGTTTACGCCACGCACGTTCCAGTGGTAACCACGCACGTTAGTGTAAAATACTTGGTAAGTTGCTAATAAACCATTTAACTCATCTGCTAATTTTTTTGCGATTTCTCTATCTAAACCGATATTTGACATTGCCATAATATGCTCCTGTTATTAATAGTTAATTATTCAAATTAAATTGCATACTGCTTATTTAATTTATGGTTATCTTACTCCTCAAATAACAAAGAGGCAAATGGTTATAATATATACTTATCATAGCCAAAACCTATCACAAAAATTTATTTGAATGATAATAGCTATCAAATTTATTCCTATTCTTTCGGTGCAACTTCTTCAATTGGGATAGATTGCTTACCTTCTGCCTCTTCAGCTTTCGGGTTTGGATTATTTTCTTTCTTCAATGAAAGAGCATCCCACACACTTGGTTTAGCCGCAACCACGGTGCCTGTGCTGGTACAATAACGCTGTCCTTTATCACGCCAAACAGGAATTTGTCTGCCGCTGTCGCAATTCCAACTACCGTAACTGTTGATCCCTACCCATTGCATAGTATCGAGTTTTGGTAATTTGTACGCCTGCGGTAACGCACGTTCCAAATATTGCTTATAAACATATAACGCACCGCTTGAACCAGTTAGATTGGTATCCGTATTGTTATCTTTACCTAACCATACGGTAGTAACGTGTTCGCCATCAACCCCCACAAACCAAGTATCTCTTGCATTATTGGTTGTACCTGTTTTACCTGCTAATTTTAACTTCGCAAAATCATTTTGCAGACTACGAGCCGTACCTCGTTCTACTACCTGTTGCATTGCGTACATTGTTTGCACTGCTGCTTCAGGTGGAAGCACTTGCTCACTCGCTTTGTCGTTATCACGCTGGTAGAACATTTCGCCATTATGCGAAATAATTGCCTCAATGGTCGTTAATGGTGTTTTTAACCCTTCATTTGCAATGACTTGGTAAGAACGGGTTACATCATAAGGTGAAATCGAGTAAGAACCTAATAATGTTGATGGATATGGCGGAATTTCTGCATTATTCCAGCCCATCTCTTTTTGCTTAGCAATCACTTTCTTCAAGCCCACTTTCATACCGATATTAACCGTTGGAATATTCAGTGAGCGAACAAGAGCATCCATAAACATTACCGAACCACTAAAGCTACGGTCATAATTTCGAGGTGTCCAATAGGTTGAGCCAACTTTAATGGAAATCTGTCTATTTTGAATAGGTGTATTTAGGCGGAAAAGTTCTGGCTGAGCCAACGCAATGGCGTAAATAGACGGTTTTACCAAAGAACCAATCTGACGTTTTGACTGAATTGCTCGGTTAAAGCCGGCAAATTGGGTTAAACGGTCGCCCACAATCGCACGCACTTTACCTGTACGGTACTCTGCCACCACAATGGCAGATTGCAAATCGGTAACTTTTTTATCTTTGCTCTCTAAATCTTCCAAGCCAATAATAACTGCTTGTTCCGCTGAACGTTGCTGTTTACGATCTAGGGTTGTAAAAATTTTCGTACCGGAAAGCTGTGCTGCTTTCACTTCGCCTAACTCATTTTTCAAATCAAGCGTTAATGCCTGCATAAAGGCAGGTTGCTCACGATAAATTGTGCCTTTTTCACGCACATTTAATGGGCGAGCACTTAATAAATCGTACAGTTCTTGGTTTATCACTTGATGTTCAAGCAATAAACGTAATACCACATTACGGCGTTCCGTTGCCCCTTTAGGATTTTTCCACGGATTATATAGCGACGGACCTTTTACCATTCCCACCAACAAGGCAATTTGGTCAAGGCTGATTTCTTGAATAGGACGACCAAAATAGAATTGGCTTGCCAATGCAAAACCGTGAATTTGATAGCTACCATTCTGCCCTAAATAAATTTCATTCAGATAGGTTTCTAAAATACGGTTTTTTTCATATCTGAAATCCAAAATAACCGACATCAAGGCTTCATTGATTTTACGCACAAGCGATCTTTCGTTAGTTAAAAACAAGTTTTTAACTAACTGTTGCGTTAGAGTACTTCCACCCTGAACGGTTCTACCTGCTTGATAGTTAGTGATTAATGCTCGAGCAATCCCGATTGGACTAATGCCATCGTGCTGATAAAAGCGGCGATCTTCGGTTAAAATAAGCGATTCAATCAACAAACGAGGGTATTCTTGCAATCTTAATGCTTGGCGTTCCTCATCACTATCGGAGTGCAACATCGCAAGCAATTTCGGATCTAAACGAAATTCCTCGATCAACTTACCCTGCACCAAATCTTCAATATAAGTTAATTTGTCATCTTTGAAGGTTAAACGCAGCACACGTTGAGCTTCAGGGGTTTCAGGGAAAGGGAAAGCACGACGTAGCAGCACTAAACGATTTTCTTCAATTTTGAAATCGCCCGGTGTGGCAACCTGTGAAACTTGACGATAGCCGTTATCTAACAATGCCTGTTTTGCTTGTTCAAGCGTTAAATTATCTTCAATTTTAATGCTTTCAATGCGAGCATAAACCTCAGCAGGCAATTCCCATACTTGCCCGTCCATTTTGCTACGGATTTTTCCGTCTAGGTAAATGCCGTAAAAGGCAACACTACAAGCCCCGATCAATCCGAGTTTAAATAGGGTAGTAAGAATGTAACTTCTTTTTTTCGGCTTACGCTCAAGCTCTTCTTGGCTATGCTCGTTTAGATCAACGTCTGACATAAAATTAACTTAAATTAGAAAAGGTAAGCGGTCAAATTTTACAAAAAATTTACAAAAAACAACCGCTTGTATTAGCATAAATTACGGATTACGGCGGAATTTGCTGAAGTCCGGCTCACGTTTTTCATTAAACGCATTACGCCCTTCTTGACCTTCTTCTGTCATATAGAACAACATCGTTGCGTTGCCTGCCAACTCTTGAAGACCGGCTTGACCATCACAATCTGCATTTAACGCCGCTTTCAAGCAACGTAAAGCAATCGGACTGTTTTGTAACATTTCACGGCACCAACGCACAGTTTCTTTTTCCAAATCTGCGTAAGGCACAACAGTGTTTACCAAGCCCATATCTAATGCTTCTTGAGCGTTGTATTGACGGCATAAGAACCAAATTTCACGGGCTTTTTTCTGACCAACAAGGCGAGCCATATAGCTTGCACCCCAGCCACCATCAAAAGAGCCTACTTTAGGACCTGTTTGACCGAATTTTGCGTTATCTGCTGCAATAGTTAAATCACATAACATATGTAGAACGTGTCCACCGCCGATAGCATAGCCAGCCACCATTGCCACTACCGGTTTAGGACAAGTACGAATATCACGTTGGAAATCTAATACGTTTAAGTGATGCACACCGCTTTCATCTTTATAACCGCCGTAGTCGCCACGCACTTTTTGGTCGCCACCCGCACAGAAGGCATATTCCCCTTCACCGGTTAATACGATCACGCCGATCTTCTCATCAAAACGAGCATCAGAAAATGCTTCGATCATCTCTTTTACAGTGTGAGGGCGAAACGCATTACGCACTTCAGGGCGATTGATCGTAATTTTTGCGATACCGTCTTTAGATTTATGGTAACGAATATCAGTGTAACCTTCGCTATGATCAGTCCATTGTACAGGAGCGTATAAAAATTCTTCACTTGGGTATAGCATTCTTCAATTCCTTAAATGAGGTTTAAATAAAAACTAAGCGATTATAACGGAATCAACCGAAAAAGAAAAAGGCTAGGGATGATTTTAATATTTCTAACGAGGCTTTCTCTTTATTAATTCTCTTCGTTAATTTACTCTGCCACAAACGCTTACGTTTGAACGTTGCGTAAGCAACGGCACGCAGTGTGAGCGAAGCGAATAAATCTCCCCCTCCCCTCTTTGCTAAAGAGGGGGGTAAATCACACAAAATTTAAAACTCATCTTTATTCATTACAATCTTAAATAGCCAGATGAATTTGAAATTATCACAAATGGATCACCCCTCTTTAGCAAAGAGGGGAGGGGGAGATTTGGCAGAGTATCAAAAACAAACATCTAACTATAATCTTATCGATTTTTTGTGATCCCTCTCACAATTCCACACATTACCTATTGTCGTATTTTATAACTGAATTAATGTTATTATAGTTTCAGTATTTTTTGACGTTGAGGCTTTTATGTCATTACCGAATTATTACCAAGATCCAAACGTGCTACACATTAATCGCATTCCACACCACGCCTATTTCATTCCGTTTCAAAAAGGGCAAACGCCTAATCAATTAGAACGAGAAAAATCGAATCAATTTACGTTACTCAATGGTGAGTGGCATTTTAATTTCTATGAAAGCCTTCACAATCTACCCGATAATTTCCTAAACACTACCTTTGCTCACAAAATCCTTGTGCCGTCTAACTGGCAAACACAGGGCTTTGATACTCATCAATACACTAACATCAACTACCCGATTCCGTTCGATCCGCCTTATGTACCACACAATAATCCGTGTGGCGTTTATCAGCGTGAAATCGACTTTGAACTCAAACCAAACAAACGTTATTTGCTCAATTTTGAGGGCGTGGATTCCTGCTTGTTTGTCTATGTGAACGACGAATTTGTCGGCTATGGGCAAATCAGCCATAGCACTAATGAATTTGAGATTACGAAGCATCTGAAACACGGTAAAAATAGCCTTGTGGTTGTGGTGCTGAAATGGTGTGATGGCAGTTATTTGGAAGATCAAGACAAATTCCGAATGTCGGGAATTTTCCGTGATGTATACATTTTGGAACGTGAGCAAAATTACCTGCAAGATTTCTTTATTCAGTATCAGCTTAGCGAAGATTTAAGCCAAGCTCATTTAAGCGTAGAAACCCAATTTGCTAATCAGCCTGAGGAAGTGCATTTTCAACTTTTTGATCCGCAAGGCAACCTTGTTTGTGAGCAAACAAGCGGTGATTTTTCTGCAGAAATTTGCAATTTAACGTTATGGAATGCGGAAGAGCCAAAACTCTATACATTGCAATTGAGCTATCAAACCGAAATCATCGAGCAGAAAATCGGCTTCCGCCAAATTCAAGTAAAAAACGGCGTGCTGTTATTTAACAACAAGCCGATAAAATTCAAAGGCGTGAACCGCCACGATTCCGACCCAGTAACAGGTTATGCCATCAGCCGTGAGCAAGCCTTAATTGATTTGCGTTTGATGAAAGAACACAACATCAACGCAATCCGCACCGCTCATTACCCAAATTCTCCTTGGTTTACCGAATTGTGCGATCAGCTCGGTTTTTATGTGATTGCCGAAAGCGATATTGAATCCCACGGCTCAAGTGCCGTGTATATTGAAAGCCCTGAAAACAGTATTTTCTTAAATGTGCCAAACCCGAATAAACAGGAAGAGATCCGCCAACAAGCGGTCGATAATTTCTGTTATTTTGCAAGAGATCCTAATTTTAAAGATGCTATTTTAGATCGCAATATCGCCAATGTGGAACGAGATAAAAACCGTACATCGATTATTATTTGGTCGCTAGGAAATGAATCAGGCTTTGGCGAAAATTTTGAGGCGGCAGCTCGTTGGGTAAAAGAGCGAGATCCGAGCCGTCTAACCCATTACGAAGGCTCAATTTACCAACATTCGCAATATCAAAACGACCTCTCCAACTTGGATTTATACAGCGAAATGTACCCAAGCACCGAGCGACTTAATGAATATTTTGCCGATCCGAACAATCGCAAGCCGTTTATTCTATGCGAATACTCACACGCAATGGGTAACTCTTGTGGCGATATGGAAGATTATTGGCAGACGTTCCAACAATATGCCGGTTCTTGCGGCGGCTTTGTATGGGAATGGTGCGACCACGCTCCTCTGCTACCAAATTCTGATAAATACGGCTACGGCGGCGACTTCGGCGAAACCCTGCACGATGGTAATTTCTGTATGGATGGTTTGGTTTCGCAACATCGCATTGTGCACAGCAATTTGCTTGAAGTGAAAAATGTGAACCGCCCTGTGCGAGCAGAGCTGAAAGAAGGTAAAGTTTGGCTAAAAAACCATTTAGATTTCACCAATCTTGCCGATTATCTGACCGTGCATTATTGCTTGAGTGAAAATGGCGAAACCGTGCAGAAGGGGCAACTTTTGGTAAATTGCGAGCCAAATCAGACCGCTTGTTTGCCGTTGGAATTACCTACTTCAAGCGAAAAATTACAGATTTTAACCCTTGATTATCGCTTACGTGAAGGCTCAGCTTTATTAGAAAAAGATCACCATTTGGGCTTTGACCAACTCGTTTTCAGCGAAAAAATGGTGAAACCCGAGCTTCCCTCTCGTCCACAAGCGGTGATTTTTGTGGAAAATATTGCAAATGGCTGGCAGATCATAAATGGGGAATATCGCTACCGCTTCGATAAACTCAAAGGCATTTTCACCGCAATCGAGAAAAATGGCGTGCTGATGATTGAGCAGCCGCTTGATTTCAACATCTGGCGAGCTCCAACAGATAACGACCGTTTAATCCGAGAGTTTTGGCAAAAAGCGGGCTACGACAAATGCTACACCCGAGCCTATTCCACCTCGCTTTCGCAAGATGAAAACGGTGTGAAAATCGTAGCAGAATGTGGCATTGTCGCCACCGCTCAAAGCCGAATTTTAACGCTGAAAGTGGTTTATCATATTTTGCCGAGCGGCGAAATTGAGCTAAACGTGCAAGCGAAACGCCCAACCCATTTGCCGTTTTTACCACGCTTTGGGCTGCGTTTCTTCCTCCATAAAGCAAATCATCAAGCGGAATATTTCGGCTACGGCGAGCGAGAAAGTTATATGGATAAACACCATTTAGCGAAGCTCGGACGTTATCAAACCACTGCATCAGAAAACCACACAGCTTACCTCAAACCACAAGAAAACGGCAGTCATTTTGGTACGCATTATCTGCAATTACCGAATTTAACCGTTACCGCAGAAAAGCCATTTAGCTTTAATTTCTCGCCTTATACACAGGAAGAATTAACGGCTAAAACCCACAGTTATGATTTAGTGGAAAGCGATTCAACGGTTTTATGTGTCGATTATAAAATGAGCGGCATCGGTTCAAATTCCTGCGGTCCGAGTTTGAAAGAGCAATATCGGTTAAATGAAGAAAATTTTGACTGGAAAGTGAAAATTATATTGTAATCATAAGGGCGAATTGCAATTCGCCCTTACCTTTTATAATAACAATATACTTTATTGCAAAGCCATTACTGCTTTTTTATAAACTTCAGATTGTTCTAACAAAATGCGAGCAGATTCACGCAATTTATCAATGTCTTTTTCCGGCAAATAAAAAGAGGTTGGAATATTTAATACTTCTTTTTTCAACTGACCATCAGGCAGTTCTTTTAAGCCTAAATTGACAAAAAACATCTCAATTTTGGTTTGCTGTTCGTTGGCATATTTATTCCAACTATCGCTAAATTGACTATAGCGTTGAAGGTTAATTTGCGTGGTGCTATCAATAGGAACATTGACAATCGTATTCACCACATCTTTCAAGCCGGGCACATTGGGGGATTTATCAATTTCACTTGATACTTCATTTTGAGCATTGACGTTAATAACGATGACATTCTTAACCCCCAGCTCGCCGGCACGTTTATACATATCTTCAATACCAACCAAATCTGAAATATCTAATATAGAAGCCAAACCTAAGTTATCCGTTAGTCCACCATCCACTAAATGGATAAACGGGCGTTCTTTGCTATCTTGATAAAAGCTCAGTGTATGTTCCGTTTCTTCAATCTGCTTAGTGGTTAAACCATCAACTACTTTTTCTTGTTCAGTAAAGGCTTTCGGCAAGCTGAAATGACAATTTCCCCCATTGTTATTCAATGTAAGCGGAGCAAAAATCAGCGGCACAGAACTTGAAGCCGCCACTGCTCGGGCAATTTCCAAATCATTTAGGTTAAGGCAAAGCCCGTCAAAGGTTTCTTGGGTGAACGTAAGTTGCTGCCCGATATTCATATCCGTCGCACTAATTACGGCAAACGGTCCTTTGCGGTTTCTCACTAAATCGCCAAATTTTTTGCCCTTATAAAGGGCTAAATTAAAGCGTTCTTGCAATAAATCTCCTCGCCCAAATTGCGGTGAGCTTAAGCGAGGTAAATTAGAGAGCGAAAACACTTCTGTGAGAATATCTTTCTGAAAATTTGATTTTAAAAAGTTATTCGCAAATTTAGGAATAATCGCTTTTCCTTCCAACGCAAAATAAGTGGCTAATACCGAACCGCCCGACACACCAAAGGTTATATCAATATTATCTAATAACGTATCTCCCTTCTCTGTGCCCTTCACTTTTGCTTTTTGTAACTCTTCCAACACACCATAACCCAGTGCGGCAGCTCGTGTGCCACCACCTGAAAACATTACAACAATAATGTTGCCGTCTTTAGCCCCTTCTTTGAATACGCTCTTTTGGCGGTATCCACTATCAAGGCTCACTTGTTTAATGGTATTAACAGGTTTATAAGTAACCAAACTACAAGCCGATAACATTGTTACTACGCCTAAAGTTGAGACAGATTTTATTTTCTTTAAAACAGACATAAGAACCTCTACGCTAATCTGTAACGATTATAATGATTTTATTATACAAGCGGTCGAAATTTACTAAAAATTTGCAAGATTATTTATTATGAGTAAAGAGTAACTTTCACTATATGGGCTTTATTCCATAAACAGAAAGGGATAAAATAGGCACAAATTTAGTTACTCTTTTAAGGAATTTATAAAATGGCAAAACAAATTGCAGTATTAATCGGCAGCGGTAGCAAAACTTCATTTAGTCAATTAACGGTTCGCCACTTACAAAAAATGGCACCGGCAAGCATTCAATTAAACATTGTTGAAATTGCAGATCTTCCACTTTACGACCGTGATTTAGACGAAAACAGCCCGGCACAATACACTCGTGTGCGTGAAGCAGTTTCAACGGCAGACGGCGTTTTATTCGTTACCCCTGAACACAATGCAGGCATTTCAGCAATGTTAAAAAATGCAATCGATGTGGTTTCTCGTCCAATGGGTGAAAGCAAATGGATTGGCAAACCGGCTGGTATCGTTACAGTTGGAGCAAGTGCTGCTGGTGGTGTACGTGCAGCGGATCAAATTCGTACTATCACCTCCGGTGCATTCGTGAATATGCCAACTCTACCATTTGCATTAAATGTAGGTAACCTATTTGGTGGCGTATTTGCAGAAGATGGTGAAATTGCAAATGATGCGTTAAAAGGCTCAATGCAAAACTTCATTAATACTTATGCTGATTTTGTAGAAAAATTTTAATTTTTTAACATAATGAAAGCCGTTTATCTCAAAAAGATAAACGGCTTTTTTAGTGCGTAAAATACAAAAATGCTTATTTCACTACATCTTTCAAAATATCTCTTAACCAACGATGGGCAATATCTTGCTCGGTTCGCTCGTGCCACGCCATCATCATCGTAAAGCCTTCTACCTCGATAGGTGGAGCTTGCAAATGCACGTTAGGTAAGGTCTTGGCTAAATGTTCAGGCAGCACAGCTACTAAATCTGAACCTTGTAGCAGTTGTGGTAAAAGTGAAATATGATTTACTGAAACCATTACCTTGCGTTGTTTACCTAATTTCTGCAAGGCAATATCTGTTGCTCCGCTAAATTCACCACCGTTATAAGAAAGCATCGCAAAAGGCAGCTCACAAAACTGCTCTAAGGTCAGTTTTTTATTGGCTAGAGAATGCGTATGGCTCATCGCACAAACATAGCGTTCTTCATACAGCACGGTTCTTGGCATATCTGCACTTAAATGCTGCTGACTAACCAATGCCAAATCAATTTTATTCTGCTCAAACAAAGTCTTAATATTCTGTCCTTGCACAGGCAATAACGCCACCTGTATATTTGGAGCGAGGCAGCGAAGGCGTAAAATCAACGGCAGTGCGATAATTTGTTGCACATAATCCATAGCAGCAATACGGAGCGTCATCGACAATTTTTCCGGCTCTAGCTTCGGTGGTTGTAACATCGTATTAATTTCTTGCAAAATTTTACGAGCAGTCTGCCCCAATTGTAATGCCCGTTCGGTAGGTTGCATACCGTGTTGCACTCGTACGAATAATTGATCGTTAAAGCTCTCTCGTAGCCGATTCAAAATCCCACTCATCGCAGGTTGCGTAACTGAAAGCCGCTTCGCCGCACGGCTCACATTACTTTCGTCTAACAATACGACAAAGGCTTTTAGCAAGTTTAAATCAAGGGTTCTAATATCGCTCATCTACTTCTCCATTTGCAAATTATATTGAAAAATCAACCGCTTGTATCCAATAAAAAGCCAAGCCCTATTTTGGCTAATAAATATTTTATTCCCAACCCTAGCCCTATTTTAAATTATGCTAAAATCCATCTCAATTAAGGTGCTTAATTTGATGAGGACGTTATGGCAACGGAAAATGTAGGGCAACTTGCGAGTGTGGTAAGTTTGTTAGGTGCAGCACTTATTGCTGTTCCATTATTTAAGAAAATTGGGTTAGGTTCGGTATTGGGCTATTTAGCTGCAGGTTTAGCCCTTGGACCTTTTGGTTTAGGGCTATTTAATAATGCCGCAGCCATCATTCATTTTGCTGAATTGGGTGTCGTGATGTTCCTCTTTTTGGTTGGACTTGAAATGCAACCAAAGCATTTATGGGGTTTGCGAAAATATATTTTCGGTATGGGTAGCCTACAAATTTTAGTTGCGATTGCAGCACTTACGTTGATCGGTATAGCTTATGGCTTCTCATTGCAATTTTCGTTTATTGCAGCGGCAGGTTTTGTGCTTACTTCCACTGCAATTGTGATGCAAACATTAAGCGACAGAGGAGAAATGACAAGCGATCGTGGCAGACGCATTATTGCCGTGTTGCTTTTTGAAGATTTATTGATTGTGCCACTTCTCGCGTTTGTTGCATTCTTAGCACCGACTAACCCCAATATGGTACAAGAGGCAGTTCCAATTTGGCAGAAATTTCTACTTCCGATTGGCTCTGTAGTCATTTTAGTTGTCAGTGGCATTTGGTTGCTTAATCCGTTATTCCGGATTTTAGCCAAAACCAAAATTCGTGAATTAATGACGGCAGCCGCATTATTTATCGTGCTAGGGGCATCACTACTAATGGAAGCAGGCGGTTTATCGATGGCAATGGGTGCTTTCTTAGCCGGTGTATTACTCTCTAACTCTGCATTCCGCCACCAATTAGAAGTAGATATCGATCCATTCAAAGGCTTGCTTCTTGGGCTATTTTTCCTTGGTGTAGGAATGAGCCTAGATATTTCGCATATTCTGAAAAATTGGGCAGTTATCATTTCGTGTGTATTTGCGATGATGTTTGCTAAAGGCTTAGTCATTTACTTAGTTGCCCGTTTAACAGGTTCAAATAAAGCTGATTCACTCGACCGAGCAATACTTATGGCACAAGGGGGCGAATTTGCTTTCGTGCTCTTTGCAGCAGCAACACAGCAAGGTGTTATTAGTGAAGAGGTTAATTCAAATATGACAGCTATAGTGGTGCTTTCTATGATGCTTACACCACTGTTTATTATTGCACATCAAAAATGGCTAGCACCTCGTTTTATTGCTGGTGAGTTGCAAACGCCCGATCATATTGATGAACAAGGCGAGATTATCTTAATTGGATTAGGGCGATATGGTCAGATTGTTAATCACTTGCTGGCTGCTTGTGGTTATACTCCAACAATTATTGAGCAAGACACGAAACTGATTGCCGGAATGAAACGCCGTGGTATTAAAAGCTACTACGGCGATGGCTCTCACCCGGATTTGCTACACAAAGCCGGTATTGAGACCGCTAAACTATTGATTGTTGCCATCAATGATATGAAAAAAGCGATCAGCATTGTTAAGCACGCCCGCCATAGCAATCCGCACATTAAAATTATTGCCCGAGCTTATGACCGAGTCAGCGTGTTTGAACTGGCTCAAGCCGGTGCGGATGTACAAGTACGCGAAACATTCGACAGTGCATTACGAACAGGCAAGCAAGCCTTACGAGCGTTAGATTTTGCACCAGAAAAAGTCCACCGTATTGGAGATATGTTCTTCGGTATGGATAGACATAATGTCAAAGTAATGGCGGAATATTATGATCCAAATCAACCTCGTTTTACAAATGACGAAATGTTGAAAATCGCTATTGAACACGATCAAGAAATGATGAAAGCAATACGCCAAATTTTAGACGAAGAAACATAAATAATGAAAAACAAGCGGTGCATTTTCGCAAATATTTTGCAAATGCACCGTTTTGTATTACGTCAAATTATATCTTAATATCAAAATAATCTATTTGTCTTAATAAATGATTTTCTCTACTATGCTCTAGTTTTTTCATAGGAACTTAAAAAAATGGCAAAATTTAGAAAATTATTCACTCCATTTACTATCAAAAATCTTGAACTCAAAAACCGCGTGGTAATGCCCCCAATGTGCCAATATTCCGCCACAGACGGCGTACCAAATGATTGGCATTTTGTGCATTACACCAGCCGTGCCATTGGTGGTGTTGGATTGATTATTGTTGAGATGACTAATATCGCTCCAAACGGTCGTATCACCCCAAACTGCTTAGGTTTATGGAACGATGAGCAACAAACAGAATTTAAACGCCTTGTTGATAGCGTTCACGCTCAGGGAACAAAAATCGGTATTCAAATCGCCCACGCAGGACGTAAAGCTCAAGACGAACCAAATGCAGTTGCACCTTCAGCCATTCATTATGGTGAGTTAGATTATGCAGGGCAAAACCTGATTACCCCACGTGAATTAACCACAGAAGAAGTCAAAGAGCTGGTAGTCGCATTCCAAAATTCAGTAAAACGTGCCGTAGCAGCAGGATTTGATACGATTGAACTTCACGCCGCACACGGCTATTTAATCCACCAATTCTACTCGCCAAAATCAAATAAACGCACAGATGAATACGGCAAAGATCCAATGCTATTCGGTGAACAAGTCATCAAAGCCGCAAAAGACGTAATGCCTGCGGAGATGCCATTAATCGTGCGAATTTCAGCACAAGAGTACGGCAAAGACGGTTTTGATAGTGATTATGGTGTTGAAGTTGCTAAACGCTTTGCGGCAGCCGGTGCAGACGTGCTGGATGTGAGTGGCGGAGGTGATGGTGTGCTTCACGCCGGTAATCACCCGGAATTTTACGCAGGTTATCAAGTTTACTTAGCAGAGAAAGTTAAAAAAGCGACCAATCTGCCAGTGATAGCAGTGGGAATGTTGGACAATCCAGCCGTTGCCGACCACGTTTTAGGCTTAGAAAATGCCGACTTAATCGCCGTTGGGCGTGCATTATTGCGTGATCCGAATTGGGTGCTGAACGCTCAATATCAGCAAAATCAATTTGACGGCAGTCCAATGCAATTTGTACCACGCCAGTATCAACGTGGGTTTATGTAAACTAATTTTTATCGGAGAAACAAAATGAATTTTTTAAACAAAGATGACGTGTTAAACGCCTTCCACTACCGTGCTTCAACTCGTTCTTACGATGGTAATAAAAAAATCCCGGCTGAAGATATGAACTATATTTTAGAACTGGGTCGTTTAAGCCCAAGTTCAGTAGGCTCTGAACCGTGGCAGTTTATCGTGTTACAAAATCCGGAACTTCGCCAAGCAATCAAGCCATATTGCTGGGGCATTCCAACGATGGAAACTTCAAGCCATATCGTGGTAATTTTAGCCAAGAAAAATGCTCGCTTTGATAGCCAATATTTTGCTGAAATTATGGATAGACGTGGTTTAGAAGGCGAGGCTCGTGAAAAAGCAATGGCGGTGTATAAAAAATTCCAAGAACAAGATATTGGTATTTTAGACAACGAACGTAGCCTGTTCGACTGGGCAAGTAAACAAACTTACATCGCACTAGGTAATATGATGACCGGGGCGGCAATGATTGGCGTAGATTCTTGCCCAATCGAAGGTTTTGCTTATAAAGAAGTAAACCAAATTTTGGCTGACGCAGGCTTATTCGACCCGAACGAGTGGGGCATTTCAGTGATGTGCACCTTTGGCTATCGAGATAAAGAAATCCGCCAAAAATCCCGCAAAACCTTTGAGCAAGTTGTGCAATTTGTAGAATAATTAAAAAATCAGACCGCTTGTAACAAACAAGCGGTCTATTTTGTTTAATATTTTGCAATTCAGATTTATCAGCGAACATATTGAATTTCATTCAAGAACATTACATTCACTTTAAGTTTAACGGAGAAAACCTATGACTTACCCTGTAAAATCCTATGCTGCATTTAGTGCAACAACTGACCTTGAGCCCCACTCTTTTGAACGCCGTGAATTGCGTGAAGATGATGTGTTAATTGATATTTTATATTGTGGCGTGTGCCATTCCGACTTACACACAGCTCGTAATGACTGGGGATTTACTCACACCTATCCTATCGTTCCCGGACACGAAATTATTGGTCGAGTAACCAAAGTGGGGAGCAAAGCAAATAAATTCCAAATCGGTGATTTAGTGGGCGTGGGTTGTATGGTCGATTCGTGCCGTACTTGCTCGCCTTGTCAGCACGGCTTAGAGCAATACTGTGAACACGGACATATCGGTACTTATGGCTCAAATGACCGCTTTGATGGTTCACTTACACAAGGTGGTTACAGTACAGGCGTGGTAGTGAGCGAAGATTTTGTGTTAAAAGTGTCTGAAAAACTTGATACCAAAGCAGTTGCTCCACTACTTTGTGCGGGCATTACCACTTACTCACCACTGTGCCACTGGAATGTGCAAAAAGGCTCGAAAGTCGGTGTTATTGGCTTAGGTGGTCTTGGACATATGGCGGTAAAATTAGCGGCTGCAATGGGAGCAGAAGTTACTCTGTTCACTCGTTCGGCAGGAAAATCTAATGATGCGTTCCGCTTAGGAGCAAGCCGTGTTGTGCTTTCAACCGATGAAGCTCAAATGCAAGAAGTGGCTAATACTTTTGATGTGATTATCGATACCGTGCCATACACTCACGATTTAAAGCCTTATATTCCAACTCTAGCATTAGATGGCACATTGGTTCTAGTCGGCTTAGTCGGTGAGCTAGAACAAACAATCAACACCGTACCGATGATTATGGGCAGACGCTCAATTGCGGCTTCTGTCATCGGTGGAATTAAAGAAACTCAAGAAATGCTGGATTTCTGTGCGGAGCACAACATCGTACCAGATGTGGAAATGATTGATATGCAAAATATCAACAATGCTTATGAACGTATGTTGAAATCAGATGTGAAATATCGTTTTGTAATTGATATGGCAAGTTTAAAGGCTTAAATTGAGCTGATACCAACAACCGATTGAGTGTTAAGCTCAATCGGTTTTCTTTTGGAAAAAGTAACGATTTTAAAAAAACGCTTAAATTTATGCTATGGATATTAGCTTGCTTAGTGCTAATTGCAACCTACCAATTCTGCTTCGCAAAATACTCTGCCAGAAAATCCACCAAAGCACGTACCGTTAGCGGTAAATGATGACGAGTTGGGTAGAGAGCATATAGAGGATAAATCGGCAATTGCCAGTCGGTCAGCAAAGGTTGCAAACGTTCTTGTTTGAGCAGCTCTGTCAGCATATAGTTTGGGAGCATTGCAATTCCGCCATCTGCCATAATGGCATTAAGTAACGCATTCGTATCATTCACGCAGAAAGGACTTACTAGCTCTAAAATCGTTTCTTGTCCATCTCGATAAAACTTCCAGCTCTTACGGTTTACATTAGCGTGAGCAAGATAGCGGTGATGAACCAAATCTTCGGGTTTATTTGGCACACCATATTGAGCAAGATAAGTAGGTGTAGCAACCAGTCGTGAATGAATAGTGCCTAATTTTCGAGCGACTAAACCTGCATCCGGGTTATCGGTAAAGCGTAGAGCGAGATCGATACGTTCATCAAACAAATCTACTTTCTGATCTGAAAGCTGTAATTGCACCGACACTTTTGGGTGCTTTTGCATAAAAGCTTGTAACGCAGTAACCAGGTGCGAGCCACCAAACGAAATTGCGGCAGAAATCCGCAATGTTCCGCTTAATTCCCCCGAACGGGCGAGGAAATCTTGCTCTATATTCTCTGTTAAGTTTGCAATTTTTTGGCAATATTCAACTGCTTGTTCCCCTGCTTCAGTAAGCGAAACTTTGCGTGTGGTACGTTGTAACAAACGAGCATTGAACCACTCTTCCAACATCGCCACTGCACGACTTACCATCGGTTTAGATAAATCTAATTTTTCAGCAGTGGCAGTAAAACTGCCGGTTTCGACAATGGTTAAAAAGATATTAATTGCTTGAATTCTGTCCATTATTGTGGCTCAAAGGGGTTAAACAATTTTGCCCCGGTTTTGGCGAAATCAGCCGTATTGCGGGTAACCAAAATCAAATGGTGTTGAATAGCGGAGGCTGCAATCCACGCATCATTTTCAGGGGCGTGATCGGGAATATGCAGTTTGGTACAGATTTGGGCGGTGGTTTCGTCAATGGGTAAAATCGGCTTATGCAAAATTTGGTTGAGAAACAGATTTTGCCAATGGCGTAGATGAACACCTTGCGTAGGATCTTTTCGCTCCATCGCCAAAACGCCCCGTTCCAGTTCCATTAGCACAATAGAATTAATGTAAAAATCATTCGGATTTTGCTTTGCCAACCACGCTACTACATTTGGATTAGCCATCCCTTTTTTCACTTTTCGCAGTTCGCTGACCACATTAGTATCGAGTAAAAACATCACTCATCTCCAAAATCGACCGGCGGACGTTGGGCTCGACTACGGGGCTTTAACTCCAACTCAATATCCGCCACATCGGGGGAATGATCCAGATCTAACAAAGCGTCTAAGGCACTTCGAGCGGTTTTTTGCGGTTGATAATCCTCATACTTCAACAACACAAAAGTCGGCTTACCTCGATGGGTAATAATCACCGGTGCGGTCTCCGCATATTTTTGGGCAAGGCTGGTTTTTTGATTAAATTCACGGCAGGTCATTACACTCATAGTCACTCCTTATTTGTAGATACATATAGACAAAGTGTAGTCTTTTTTTATGCTCTTTTCAATTCTGATGATAAAGCAATCCATTTAATGTTTCAAATAATGAAACAATCATATTCACAAATCGCTATTTTTCCCATTTTTTATTTCACTATAATGCACCACATCAAGTCGTTTGGTGGGCGTTGTTGCTGACCAAACAAAAATAAATCAACCAACAAAAGGAAACAAAAAATGAAAAAATTACTATTGGCAACTTTAATGATGAGTGCAAGCATTGCCAATGCGTTAGAAATCAAAACGTATTCAGCCGATGAAAACAGTTTTTCTGTGCAATCCACATTGGTAATGGGCGAAAAAGAAGCGATTTTAATTGACAGTGGCTTTACTCGTGCCGACGCAATGCGAATTGCGGCAAACATTCTGGATAGCAAAAAAACATTAAGCACGATTTTAATCAGCAATGCCGATCCTGATTACTATTTTGGGGTTGCGACACTCAAAGAAATTTTCCCTAATGTGAAAGTGGTGGCATCGCCTGCGGTGTTAGAAAAAATCGAAAGCAAGGTAGAAACGAAATTAAGCGTTTGGTCGCCAAGAATGGGCGAAAATGCCCCGAAAAATGTGGTTCTTCCGGAAGTAATGAAAGAGACCGTTTTAACGCTTGATGGAGAAAAAATTGAACTGCGTGGTACAACTGGCGAACTGGCACACCGCCCTTATGTTTGGATTCCATCACTCAAAACCATTGCCGGCAATGTAGGCGTATTTAATGATATGCACCTATGGCTTGCCGACACGCAAACTGTGCAATCACGTCAAGCGTGGTTGGCTCAACTCGATGAAATGATCGCTTTAAATCCTGAAAACATCGTGGCAGGACACTCATTCAAAGGCAAAGCGAGCGATAAAACAACCCTTGAATTTAATAAGGCTTATTTACAAAAATATGAGCAAGTTTTAGCCGAAAGCAAAGACAGTGGCGAAGTGATTGCCAAAATGAAACAGGCTTATCCAAGCTTAGCGGCAGAAGGTAATCTTGGCTTAGGTGCAAAAGTAAATAAAGGCGAAATGAAGTGGTAATTTGCCCTTTGTTTCGTGTAAAACCTCTCTCAAATTAGGAGCAAAAAATGAAAAAAATCGCAGTCATTGGTGCAACCGGTTATGTGGGTTCAGCGGTAGTGAAAGAGCTGGCGGAGCGTGGTCATCAAGTGGTGGCATTTGCCCGTAACGTGGAAAAGGTAGTGAAGGCCGACAACGTACAAGCGGTCGCTTTTGACGTAGAAAATGCAAATTTTGCCGAACAGTTAAAGGGCGTGGATGCGGTGGTGAGTGCGTTCAATCCGGGCTGGACAAACCCGAATATCGGGGCGGATTTCACCCGTGGTTCAAAGGCGATTGTTGAAAGTGCCAAAACTGCCGAAGTGCCGTATTTATTGGTGGTTGGCGGTGCTGGGAGTTTATACGTTGCCCCGAATTTACAAGTGATCGACACACCTGATTTCCCGAAAGCGATTTTTGACGGCGCAAATGCGGCTCGCCATTTATTGAACGACCTGCGTGATCGCCGTGATGTGAACTGGGCGTTTATCTCCCCACCAGCCAGTTTAGGAGCTGATGGCGGATTTAGCGAAGAACGCTTAGGTTCGTACCGTTTAGGTAGCGAAGAATTGCTAATGAATGGTGATATTCCAGCTGGCATTTCAGTTGCTGATTTAGCCATTGCGATTGCTGACGATGTAGAACAACAAGCACATCTGTTTAAACGCTTTACTGTAGCTGCAAAATAAAATTCTCCATCTCATTTAAGGCTGCTTTGGCAGCCTTATATGTCATTACTAACTTAATCTAGGGCAAAGATAGTATTGGTTAGTATTTACGCAGTAACGACACCCCATTTTCATTTCATACAAACTATCTAATAAGGCATTTTCGGCTACTTCTGCTGCGGTATATTTGCCAAATTTCTCCCCGTTTTTTAACATCAGAATATAATCAGATTGATTGATTGCTAATGCTGGGTCGTGGAGAATAGCGATAATCGTTAAACCTTGCTGTTTTAGCTTTTGTAGCAGAGCAAAAAGTTGATATTGATGATGAATATCTAAATGGTTGGTGGGTTCATCAAGTAAAAGCCACTTTCCACTCAAATCAGCATTCGGCTCAGGAACGAGTTGAGCCAATACCCTTGCAATCTGGGCTCTATGTTGCTCTCCGCCAGAGAGCTGAATACTGCTTCTTGCTCGCAAGTCAGTTAAAGACATAACCTCTATTGCCCAAGCGGTTATTTTTTCATTAAATTTTGCAAATTCACTATGGCGATACGGCTCTCGCCCTAACCTCACGAGTTCTTCTACATTAAGTGGGAAAGCTATTTGGCTTTGCTGGCTCAGCATTGCACGTTTTTGTGCTAATAAAGCACCACTTAAATGTTGTAGACTGTTATTTTGATAAAAAACCGCCCTGTTAGAGCTTGCATTACAACCACTTAAGGCTTTCAGTAAGGTTGTTTTTCCTGCTCCATTTGGACCAATTATGGTAGTAAATTTGCCTTGTTTAAAAGAGACATCTTGAATATGCAACAACCGTTTTTGTTGATAGTAAACCGTTAAATCTTGGCAAGTTAATAAGTTTGTCATTATAGATTTTTCCCACTTTTCCATACCATTACTGCAAGGAATGGTGCACCGCATAAGGCAGTAAAAATACCAATAGGAATTTCTGCCGGTGCAGCTATTGTTCTTGCCAGAGTATCTGCAATCATTAATAAAATAGCACCACCAATTAAGCTGTTTACTAACAAATAGCGATGATTACTTCCCCCGATTAATCGCATTAAATGCGGAATAACCAGCCCAACAAAGCCGATAGCTCCAACACAGGCAACGCTCGCTCCTGTTAGTAATGCTACATAAAAGACAAGGCGGCGTTTTACTTTCGCAATCTCAAAACCAATATATTGGGCATCTTCTTCGCCTAATGTTAGGGCATTTAATGCTCTATGCTCTCGCCAAATTAGAGGGTTACAAATAACGACAATAACTGCCATCATCGCTACCATCTGCCAATTCATTCCTGCTAAAGATCCCATACTCCAAAATGTTAAAGAGCGAAGTTGGTTGTCATCGGCAATATAAATCAGTATGCCTGTCAAAGCTCCTGTAAATGCTGCTAATGCAATACCAATCAATAACATAATCGCAATGTGTAATTGCCCATTCCGCTGAGAGAGCAGATAAAGCATAAAAGTAACCAGCCAACCGCCTAAAAAAGCGGCTACGGGTAAGGCATAAAGAGTGATAGATTGAGGCATTAGCGGCTGAATAATGACAATATATAAAGCAGCAGCGAGTGCTGCACCAGACGACACACCAATAATACCGGGATCAACTAATGGATTTCGGAATAGGCCTTGCATCGTCGCACCGCTTATGGCAAGAGCAGCCCCTATTAATAATGCTCCAAGTAAACGAGGCAGCCGAATTTGCCACAAAATATAAGCAGCACTTTCACAGTCGGAAGAACTGCAATACCAAGCAGATAGAGGCAACGAGGTTGCCCCTAGATGGCTACAAATAATGAGACTGATAATAAGCGTGAAAATAAAGATTAAATGTAGTTTCAAAGCTGATCCCATTATTTTAAACAAGGTTGAATAGCACTTAAAATTTGATGAGCATAATGAGCGGTGTGAGGCCCAAAGCCTAACGCATCTAAAATGTTAATGGTAAAAATACACCCTTTTTTGCCCGCTTGTGTATTGAGCAACTGTTCATATTGAGTATGTGTTTGTGGTAATTTTGCAATAGTTGCGGCTTCCTTTGCTTGATTGCGAGAAGCAAGCAGAATAATATCTGCTTTACTGGCTGCTAAGGCTTCTCTTGATAATGGTTTATTCCCTTGTGCATCAAAGCTATTATTCAGTTTTAATAAGCTCAAAAAATGTTCGCCAGCACTATCCTTTCCTAAACCAAATACACCTTGTGTTGGGGTATCGATTAATACTAACGCATTTATATCTGCTGAATGTTGGTTACGCAGAGCAATCAATTTTTGCTCATCTGCCAAAATTTTTTCTGTTAATAATTTTGCCTCTGTCTCTGCTCCAATCGTTTTAGCGATTTGAGCAATATCATCACGAATGCCTTCTAAACTTTGTTTATTTTCTAAGTGAAGCAATGCAATACCACTCGCTTTTATTTGATCAATCACGGCTTGAGGGCCTGCATCAGGTGCAAGAATAATTAAATCAGGTTTTAATGAAAGAATACCTTCCGCAGAAAGCTGGCGACGATAACCGATTTTAGGTTTTTTCTCCATCTCTGCTTCGGGTTTAATCGAGGTGGTATCAACACCCACTAAATTATCCCCTCTACCTAATTCCGCTACAATTTCAGAAGCATAACCTGCCGTAGAAACAATTTTTTCAGCCGCTTGTGCATTGATCAAAGCCAAAGTCATTGTAATTAATGACAAAAGAAAAGATTTCATTTTCATAACTCCATTGATTTTTATTTTTTACTAAATGATAATAATTCTTGTTTTGCTTTTCAACAAAAATGATATGATATTAACACTTTTATAACATTTAAAATCACTTAAGGAGCTATCAAATATGCATATCAAGCGAACCACATTAGCGATAGTTATTACTACTGCTATTTCCCAACTTTCACTTGCTCAAGAAACGGCCGTAAACTCTGTTGAACTAGAGACAATTGAAGTCAATGAGCAACATAAAAATCTGCTCAAACAGCAAGTTATAAATAGCAATCAAGATTTAGTACGTTATAGCACTGATATGGGTGTTCCCCAAACAGGTCGCTTTGGTTCGCAAGGCTTTAATATTCGCGGTGTTGAAGGCAATCAAGTGGCAGTAACTGTTGATGGTGTTTCGCAAGCAGCTTCACATAACTATGCTACATTTAGTCGCTATAGTTATTACAACAAATCTCGCCCTGAAATTGATACTGAATTAATGGGTAATGTGTCTATTGAAAAAGGCTCAAGCACATCAGCAGGTAACGGTGCATTAGGAGGAGCGGTCAATTACACCACTAAAACAGTTGATGATATTTTAATGAAAGATCGTAAAGCTGGCGGAATGCTAAAGTATGGCTATAACGGTCAAAATAAAGAGCATATTAAAACGGCAGCTATAGCTTCAGACGGACAATATGCAGATGCACTTTTTGTCTATAGCCACCGTCAGGGTAATGAAGTGCAAACCACCTCAAATGGGCCTAATATTATGGGAACCGGGCGTGGATTACCAAATCCTTACAAAAATAACCAATACAGTTACTTAGCCAAAATGGGTCTAAAATGGAATGATGAAAATCGCCTTGAACTGAAAGCCTTAAAACAACGCCGTAAAATGGTCGGTCAGGAACTTTCCTACTCAGAAACAACATTGCGTGATTTCACTGATGTGCAAGAAATAGACATCTATGGTGTTACCTATTTATATACGCCAAAAGCAACTATTTTTGAGAATATTAAGTTCTCTGTAACTAAACAAGACACCGAAATTTCGGGTAGAAATGATCAAATTAATACAACAAGAGGCGTAAAAACAGATAATACCAAGCGTGCCTTTCATACCAACACGGTTGAAGGCAGGTTAGCAAGCACCTTCAAGCCAGCCCATCTAGGGAGTACAGAACATAGATTTTCAACTGAATTAGGCTATGGAGTATCTGATTTCCGTTTTGATATGAAAACCTATACAGCAGGTATTACGCCAACCGATCAAAATATGCAGTCGCCAGCAAAAACAAAAAACTTCCATATTTTATTAGGAGATTCAATCCTGTTAAATCAGCGATTATCAAGCCATATTAATGCAAGATATGAAAGAACAGCTTTAAGTTCTGATGATAATCAAGTTTCAAATAAGCAGTTTAATAATTGGGCTGGCGATATTGGTTTAAATTATCAACTCTCCCCTGTATGGCAACTTGGCTATAAGATCAGTCGTGGCTTTAGAACACCAGCTGCAAGTGAAATGTTCTTTAACCGTGAGGTTCAAGGGCGTGGTATGAGCCAAATTTTCCTAGCAAATACCAACTTGAAACCAGAAACCAGCTTAGGTAATCAAATTTCACTGGTAGGTAATGGTTCATTAGGCAATTTGAGCGTAACGGCTTACCACACCCATTATAGAAATCTGATTGATCTTGCAACTGTTGGGAGAAATATTTACCAATCGCAAAATGTCCACCGAGCCAAAATCAAAGGTGTTGATATTAACGGAACTTTAGACTTAAACGCTGCGTGGAATGCGATCCCACAAGGCTTTGAGCTGAATGGCGGAATTGGCTATGCTAAAGGGAAACGTGATGATGGCTCTGATTTACTGACTGTTCAACCCCTAAAAGCCTTATTTGGTATAGGTTATCGAGCTTCAAACAATGACTGGGCAGTTCACCTAAACGGCACATATACACAAGGTAAAAAGGCTAAAGATGCAAAACAATATGCGATTTTAGCCAATACTGGTTATTTAAGCTACGATAGCTCGCTGACTACTTACCCATACTTAAGTAATTCTGCAACCGTATTTGATTTGGTTGCACACAAAAAATTTGGGGAAAGAGCAATTGTTAAAGTAGGCGTTTATAACCTCTTTAATAAAAAATATTGGACTTGGGATAACCTAAGAACTATTGGTGTTACGAGCCCAGGAGTTGCAAATAGCATAACAGGTGAGGGGTTAAATCGTTATCTCGCCCCTGAACGTTATGCGATGGCTTCAGTAGAATTTAAATTTTAACAATTAAAGGGGCTTTGCCCCTTTTTAGGCTATTTTGTCTAATTCATCATATAGAACAAAAAACAACCAATAAAATCCCTGCCTATTCACAGCCCTATGAAATAAAGATAACTATTTGATTTTAGTTTATATTTTCAAAATATCGAATAGTTTTTTTAAGTTATTCACGCCTATTTTGAAAAACTATCACATCTTTATCCACAAATGGTGGGGATAACTCAATACGCTTTAGCAAGTAAAAATTTCTCGGTTTACTCATTTTAAAATTTAACCTTATTTTGATGAGAAAAAAATCAACAACTTGATCTTTATCCAGATCATTGCTTAAGAAAAAGATCGTATTTTCAGATCTGATTAACTACTTTATTTTACAACGTTCAGCATAGTTATCCTCAGCTTATACCCTTGAAATTCAATAGTTATCCACAAAGTTATTCACAAGCGGTCGGATTTAATGGATTTTTTGCAAATCAACTCAAAGTATGAAACAATTCTCTTATTCTAAATTTATTCATTAGGTGGTCGAGTGATCGATTTCGATGGCTACCGCCCAAATGTTGGAATCGTAATCTGTAACAAGCACGGACAAGTTCTGTGGGCAAAACGGTTTGGTCAAAACTCTTGGCAATTTCCGCAAGGCGGCATTAACGAGGGGGAAAACATTGAAACAGCAATGTACCGTGAGCTTTATGAAGAAGTCGGCTTAACAAAGAAAGATGTGCGATTGCTTTGGGCGTCTAAATATTGGCTGAAATATAAACTGCCAAAACGCTTGGTACGCAATGAAGGATCTGGTCCTGTGTGTATTGGGCAGAAACAGCGTTGGTTTTTATTGCAACTTATTAGTGATGAAAGTCTAATTAATCTAAAAACGACGAAAAATCCGGAATTTGACGGCTGGCGATGGGTAAGCTTTTGGTATCCTGTTCGTCAGGTCGTTTCTTTTAAACGAGATGTTTATCGTAAAGCAATGAAAGAATTTGCACAGGTTCTGCAAAATAATATGCAAAAAAATGCTGAAGATAGACCGCTTGAGAAATCTCGTACCGAGCGTGATGAAAAATTTTCTCACGCGACTAGAAAATCCTTTCAGGACTCCGCCAAACCTTATAAACAGGAAAATCGCAAGCCGTATCGGGGTTGGCATCAACATAACCAAAAAGGAAAATAATAATGACTATTTTGTTAAGCTGTCTATTTTTAGGGGTATTTGTTGGCTTTTTAGCAGGATTATTCGGTATTGGGGGCGGTTTAATCATCGTCCCGAGCTTGGTTTTTTTACTACCAATGGCAGGCGTGCCGCCTGAATATATAATGTCCACCGCATTAGGCACGTCGTTCTCAACCATTATTATTACTGCATTTTCGTCTGCTCAACGCCATCATAAGTTGGGAAATGTTGATGTACAAACCAGCAAATCTTTTATTCCAGCACTAATGATCTCAGTATTTTTATCGGGCTTGGTAGTAAGTAGGCTCGATCCGCAAATAATGTCTAAAATCTTCGCCGTAATGGTGTTATATCTTGCCGGAAAAATGCTTTTTACTTTGAAAAAAGCTCCCAAAAATAAACCCCTTACCTTAAAAACTACACTTGTGGGTGGCAGTGTGATTGGAGCATTATCCAGTATGGCTGGTATCGCAGGCGGTGCATTTATTGTACCGTTTTTAAGCGATCGTGGCTTAGATATTAAACGAGCTATCGGCACATCTTCATTTTGTGGTGCATTTTTAGGCTTATCCGGCACAATCAGCTTTATTCTAAGCGGTTGGGGCTTAGAAGGAATGCCTGATTACTCTTTAGGTTATGTTTACTTACCTGCACTCATAGGCATTACCTCTACTTCGTTTTTTACCTCAAAAATGGGAGCAAGTGCCGCCAATGCGTTACCGGTTCCGATGCTAAAAAAAGCCTTTGCAATGTTGCTTGTGGCTATCGCCATTAATATGTTTTTAAAATAAGGAAGCTATGAACGAACAATTTATTCAATTTCCACAAATCAGCCCTATCGTCTTTGAAATTGGTCCGATTGCCTTGCGTTGGTATGGCTTAATGTATTTAGCCGGCTTCGCTTTTGCTTACTGGTTAGGAATGAGAAGAGCCAAAAATTCTAACGGCGTGTGGACAACCGAACAAGTCGATAGCTTAATATACACCGGCTTTTGGGGCGTCGTATTAGGCGGACGTATTGGCGATGTGTTCTTCTACAATTTCGACCGTTTTTTACAAGATCCACTCTACCTTTTCCGTATTTGGGAAGGGGGAATGTCGTTCCACGGTGGCTTAATTGGTGTGATTGTGGCGATGATTTGGGTTTCCCACCGCCAAAAACGCAGTTTCTGGCAAACGGCTGATTTTATCGCACCGCTCGTACCATTCGGACTAGGAATGGGGCGTATCGGCAATTTCATTAATGATGAACTTTGGGGGCGTGTAACCGATGTACCTTGGGCGGTATTATTCCCAAGTGGAGGCTATCTACCCCGCCACCCATCACAGCTCTACGAAGCCTTTTTAGAAGGTGTGGTGCTACTCTTTATCCTCAACTGGTTCATCAAAAAACCTCGTCCGATAGGTTCTGTTGCAGGCTTATTTTTAATTGGCTACGGCACGTTCCGCTTTATTGTGGAATACTTCCGAGAAATCGACCCTAACGTAAATACTACTGCTGATTTAATCACGCGCGGGCAATTGCTCTCTTTACCGATGATTATTGGCGGAATCTTGATTATGGCGTGGGCGTATAAAATAAACAAAGTGAAATAATGACAAGCGGTCGAAAATGGCAAAAAATTTGCATAAAACGACCGCTTGTGTTTTTTAAGGAGATACAATGAAAAAATACAAAGTAATTGGTTTTGACTTAGACGGAACGCTAATTAACACCCTTCCCGACCTCACTCTAGTCGCAAATGCAATGTTTTTAGAAGCTGGTCTGCCAACGGTTACACAAGAAAAAGTGCTAACCTGGATTGGAAAAGGCGGAGATATGTTCTTCCAAAATGCCATTGCTCATACCGGTAAAATCTTCCAAGCGGAAGAACTCGTCAAAATGCGAATGAGCTTTGACAAATACTATGCCACCTATGTGTGCGAAGAAAGCACGCTCTTCCCGGATGTAAAAGAAACCTTAGAAGCACTCAAAGCGAAAGGCTACCCACTCGTAGTCATCACCAACAAACCAACTAAATTAGTTGAGCCGGTGCTGTCTGCATTCGGTATTTATCATCTCTTTGATGAAACCTTGGGTGGACAATCCCTCCCTAAAATCAAACCTCATCCGGATCCAATGTTCTTTATTTGCGAAAAATTTGGCATTACACCACAAGAATTTCTTTTTGTTGGCGACTCTGAAAATGATGTCATTGCGGCGAAAGCAGCAGGCTGTGATGTAATTGGTTTGACTTATGGCTATAACTATAATATTCCAATTGAGCAATCAGAGCCGACTTTTGTAACATCCGAATTTAAAGACGTGCTGAAAATTGTAGGCGAATAAGGCGACAAGCGGTATAATTTCCACAATTTTTTGCAATTAAAACGAGAAAATAAAATGACCAAACCTATTGTATTTAGTGGCGTGCAGCCCTCTGGTGAATTGACGATTGGCAACTACTTAGGGGCGTTACGCAACTGGGTAAAAATGCAAGATGATTATGACTGTGTGTATTGTATTGTCGATCAACACGCTATTACCGTGCGTCAAGATCCGGAAGCACTACGCAAATCTACGTTAGATGTATTAGCTCTTTATTTAGCTTGTGGTATCGATCCGAATAAAAGCACGATCTTCATTCAATCTCACGTTCCGGAACACGCACAGCTGGCGTGGATCTTAAACTGCTACACCTATTTTGGCGAAATGAGCCGAATGACTCAATTTAAAGACAAATCAGCTCGCTATGAAGAAAATGTGAACGTGGGCTTATTTACTTACCCTGTATTAATGGCAGCGGATATTTTGCTCTACCAAGCCAACCAAGTTCCGGTAGGCGATGACCAAAAACAGCACTTAGAAATCACCCGTGATATTGCTAACCGTTTCAATGCGTTATACGGCAAAAAAGATGCGGAAGGCAATGTGATTGAGCCGGTTTTTGCCGTGCCGGAAGTCTTTATTGCGAAATCAGGGGCGAGAGTGATGTCTCTCCTTGAGCCGACTAAAAAGATGTCAAAATCAGACGATAACCGTAATAATGTGATTGGTTTGTTGGAAGATCCGAAAGCAGTAGCGAAAAAAATCAAACGTGCAATGACCGACGGCGATGAGCCACCTGTAGTACGTTATGACGTGCAAAATAAAGCGGGCGTATCTAACTTATTGGATATTCTCTCTGCGATTACCGGCAAAACTATCGCTGAATTAGAAGCCGAATTTGAAGGTAAAATGTACGGACACCTCAAAACCGAAGTGGCAGATAAAGTGTCTGAACTTTTAACTAACCTACAAGAACGCTACCACCACTACCGCCAAGACGAAGCCTTGCTTGAAAAAATCTACCGTGAAGGTGCAGACAAAGCCCGAGCGAGAGCTAAAGCGACTTTAGATAAGGTCTACGAATTAGTCGGCTTTGTGCGTTACTAATTAAGTAAAAACCAAAAATGCTCTTGAATTATCAAGAGCATTTTTTATGGCTAATCAGCATATTATTTCTTCAACAAACGGCTAATTCTAATCGCTGTTTCAGTTTCACAACCCGAGAATTCCGCAATCTCACGATATGTCCAATGGTAGTTCGGGTAATTTTCGGTTAAATAAGAAATGCTACTGCTCACCCGCTCTTGCGTACGCTGATAAGAGGCTTGTGAAAGACGATGTTCAGCATCTTGCAACTCACCAGCAAGTTGTCGAATTAAATAAGTGGTCAGCTTAGGATTTTGCGTAAAAAAAGAGGAGAGTTGTGATGGCTTAATCCGCACCACTTCTGCCGGTTGCAGGACTTTAGCCGTACAGTGATAAAAATGATCACCAAAAAATGTCCGGAAACCAAAATATTCCTGATCTTGATAAATCCGCACCAGGCTTTCTTTACCATTGTCCAGCATATGATATAGCCCGATTAATCCTTTTTTTAAATAGTAAAACTCTTGGGCTTGGCTACCTTGGGAATAGACAGTTACGCCTTTTTCCAAATAATTTAAAGAACTTAGCTGGCAGTCTCTCAACATTTCCGGAGTGGGGAAATCTATTGCATCCATTACAAATCCTTAATATTTATTCCTAAAATTATATTACCGTAATGGATGCGATACTGCCAAACTAAATTTGTGTTCCGGCAGGGAAAATTTGCGGTCGTTGCTCTTTGGCAATTTCCATATGGTCGCCCAACTTCTCACGCAATTTGATACGGGCTTGTTCGTAAGCCGGATCTTTCACTAAGTTGTTCAGCTCAAACGGGTCTTTTTCGAGATCGTAGAGGAAATCTTCCACATAAACCTCGCTGCCTGCCGCTTCGCCACCGCCTAAATGAGGGGCAACGACGGCATAGAGATATTTTTCGGTGCGAATTGCACGTCCGACACGGCTTTCGCTGATTTGAGTGAAGACTTCATTGCGACGGTTCGGATCTTTTTTCTCCACTACATTGTAGAGGTCTTCGCCGATCATTTTATCGCCTACATCAATGCCTGCCATTGCCAAGAAAGTTTTTGGCAAGCTAGCGGTGCTAACTAGCTCTTTAATACGTTTGCCGCCCACATATTTTCCGCCCGAAATGACGAGTGGAACGTGGCAAGATGAAGAGTGGCAGGAGCGTTTGTAGTCGTCATAACCGTTTAAGTTTTCATCTTTGTTACGAGTCATAAAGTGTGAGCCGTGGTCGGAGGCGAATACGATAATGGTGTTATCGTAAATGCCTTTCTCTTTGAGTTTGTCGATAATTCTCGCCAAATTATCATCCAAGCTGCGGCAACAACCGAGATAGTCCGGATACATTTCATCCGCATTACCTTTCAAGACCGCCAAGTCGTGTGGTAATTGATAATTCTGGAAACGGGTTTTCGAACCAATCGGGCCTTCGTAACAATTACGGTCGTTTTGGTGGTGTGGCTCGATATGTGAAATGGTCATAAAGAACGGCTTGTCGCCTCTATAGCCGTCAAGGTATTCCAACGCATAGTCGGTAATGCAATCCACACGGTAGCCTTTGAACTCGCACTTATTCATATTTTCATCGAACACAAAGCCGTCATAGCCGTGAGAGGTAAATTCCAGCACGTCTGCGGCACGCCAGAAACCTTCGTAGCCGCCACGGCGTTCCGGTGGAATGGCGGTAACGGTGTAGTCAATAGTCGGTTCTTCTTCCAACTCGCCGTCACTGGCTAAATGCCATTTGCCGATATAGGCGGTGTCATAATCGTTTTCGGTGAAGTAGTTGGCGATAGTTTTCACCCCTTCCGGCAATGCTACGTTATTGCGGAAACAGCCGGTTTCTGTCGGATAAAGTCCGGTTTGGAAAATCGAACGGCACGGGCCGCACACCGGTTGGGAAGAGAACGCCTCTTCAAACAATACGCCTTCTTCGGCAAGTTTATCTAAGGTTGGCGTAATGTTTAGCGGTTGTCCGTAGGCACCGATCGTGTCCCAACGTTGTTGGTCGGTAAAGTAAAAGAGTATATTTGGTCTTGCTGTCATATTAAACCCTCTGAGCTTTAGATTTTTTATAATTGGTGTAAATAATGCTGATGATCACGCCGAGTATCAGAACACATAGTACTAATGAAATCGGACGTTCGATGAAAATGCTCCAATCGCCGTCAGAAATCATCAGTGAACGGCGTAAATTTTTCTCGGTTAATGCTCCTAGTACCAAGCCGAGCAAGGTCGGTACGGCAGAGAAACCAAATTTATCCATCACATAAGCAATCGCCGCAAAGCTAATTGCCGCACCGACATCAAACATATTCTCTTTTAACGAATACGCACCAGCGAAACAGAAAATTGCGATGATTGGAATCAACACGACTTGCGGAATTTTGACCACTTTCACAAATAATTTAAGCAAATACTTGCCTTGAATCAGCATAAAGATATTCACGAAAATTAAGCCGATCATAATTGCATAGACCGCTGTGCCGTGTGTGGTGAACAGGTTCGGGCCCGGTGTTAAGCCATTCACCATTAACGCCCCGAGCATCAATGCCACTGCCGCATCGCCCGGGATCCCTAAGGTCAATAACGGAATGAGAGCCGTGCCGGTAATTGCATTATTTGCCGATTCCGCTGCTGCAATCCCTTCAACCGAGCCGTTACCAAACTCTTCCGGTTTTTTCGAGGCTTTGCGGGAGAAGTCATAGCTTAAAAAGGAGGCAATCGAAGCACCGGTGCCGGGAATAATCCCAATCAAAATCCCAGAAAGTGACCCAATGCTGATCGGTTTTGGTAAACGCCACCATTCGGATTTGCTCAACGTGCCTTTATCCAAGCTGATTGCAGAGGAATTTGCATTATTTTCGCTTTTTTTGACCGCTTGTCCTTTGTGGATAATCTCAATTAGAGCAAATAAACCGATCAGCACCACGACTAAATCAAATCCGCTATATAAATTCAGATTATCAAAGGTAAATCGCATCGTATCGCCGCTCATCAGGTCGATACCGATAAACGAGAGGAACAAACCTAAACAGCCGGAAATAATCCCTTTTAACAGGCTGTCGCCACTTACACCGGCAATAATGGTTAAACCAAAGGCACAAATTAAGAAATACTCAGGCGACCCCATTTTCATCGCAATTTTTGCCACTTCGGGTGCTAAGAAAAGCAGCACTAAGGCACTGACTATACCACCGGCAAAAGAGGCGTAAAGGGCAACATTCAACGCTTTTTGTGCTTGTCCACGCAGGGCGAGTGGGTGTCCGTCCATCATTGTGGCGGCGGCGTGCGGTGTTCCCGGTGTTTTAATTAAAATCGCCGAAATTGAACCGCCGTAGCTGCCTGCACAATAGATTCCCAACAGGAACATAAATGAGTGAATGGCATTTAATGAATAGGTAATCGGCAGGAATAGCACCAAACAGAGCATCACGGTTAAACCCGGAATTGAGCCAAACACAATCCCGAGAAATAACCCCAAATTCATATAGAGGAAACTTTCAAGATTAAAAAATTCATAAAATCCTGAAATCATTAAATCAAACATCGGTTACTCCTTGTTTAAGGTAATGAGATATGGAGTAAATTTTGGAAAAAGAGCGACAGTAAAACCGAAAATATCGCCACGGTGGCGTAATACTTCCAATTTTTGCAGCGGAAAAATGCCAGTAATAAAAAGGCAAAGAGAATGGAGGAAACCATAAATGGCAACCAATGCAATAAGCCCCAATAAATCACAAGCGACAATAAAATAAAGGCAGAGTGCATCTCTTCAACAAAGCGGATTTCAACCGTTTTTGTCGGCTGTTTGCGTACCCATTTGATCAGCTCTTTGATCAATAAAATCAGGCTACATACTGCCATTAAGCCAATAATCAGACGGGGAAAGGTTTGTGCGGTAATGATCTCTTCGTCATCAGCAATCACAATTTGTGACGGCATTAACCACCACAAAACAAGGGAAAGTATCAGAAAAATCAAGGAGCCGACTAAATCTTGTCTAAGCGTAATTTTCATCGTGATTTCCTTAGGTAAAAAGAGGGCAAACAGATATTTGCCCTCCAAAATGATTATTTCACTAATTTAGAGTATTTTTCAGCTTTTGCCATAGTTGAATCAATGTACTCTTTCACGGCTTTACCGTCCCGAATATCTAAGCGGATACCGATATTTTTTGCGGTTTGTTGTAATTTCGGATTTTCTAAAATCGCTTTGAGTGCATTGTAGTTTTTATCCACGATTGCTTGGTCGGTTCCAGCACGGATAAACACCGCACAGACGTTGGTCATCCAAGTATCAAAACCGTGATCCACTACACTGTCTAAGTTATAGACTTCGTCCTGTAATTTCTTCTCATCGAAGGCAACAACCGGTTTTACATCGCCGTTTTTCACAAATTCACGGGCAAGTGAAGCGTGGGTAGTTGCGAAAGTCACTTCACCGGATACTACTGCGGTTAATGCCTCATTCGCACCTTCATAAGGGATCAGTTTAAATTTACCGCCCATTTCGGTAATCAATGCCGCAGTTTGCAGAGCCTCAGAAGAGTTTGTACCGTTTACACCGACTTTAATTAATTTGCCTTTGGCAATGTAGTCTTTCAGCGTTTCCATACTATCAACTTTAGTTTTCGGGTTTGCCAAAAGCACAAAAGTGGAAGAGTAAATGTTAATCACCGGCACGAAATCATCAAATTTATATGCCACGTTCATTGTGAGAGGGGCAATCGCAAAGCTACCTTCACCGCCTAAAATCAATTTGTGGGTGTTTGGTTTTTCTTTCACATACTCGGTTAAAGCAATTGCACCGCCAGAACCCAGAATGTTATCCGCTAATAGCGGCTGACCATACTGCTCTTTGCCGTATTCCGACATTGCACGGTTAATTTGGTCGGCAAGACCGCCCACCGCCCACGGGGTAATAATGGTGACCGGTGCCGTTGGCCATTCAGTGTTTGCCACCGATTGATTGGCGACCGCAAAAAGTCCAACTGTACAGGCTAAAGCCGTTTTAATACGTTGTTTCCAAGTTTTCATCATCAACTCCTAATATGTGTGATTAAGTCATCCATAGAATATAAACAAATCATATCAGTCTGTATGACAATGATCATATTTTTGATGTGACATAGTTCACAAATTTAACATTTTGTTTGGCTAAACGGCTCTCCGCTGGCGGATTTGGCTCGCCAACTGCTTTAAATAGGGAGCCATATAGGAAAGAGCGGAATAATACGCCTCGCAAAGTTGATTGTGTGGTTCGCCAAAACCTTGCACCGTGCGATGTTTTGGGCAGCCGCCATTGCAGGCAAAGCGAAATTCGCAACACTGGCAACGGGAAGAAACATTTGCCTTGCTCAACCCAAATTTCTGCTGTTTGTCGGAATAGGTGAGATCTAACAGCGGTGTTTCAATCAAATTACCGAGCTTATATTGCGGATAAACATAGTGATCACAGCTATAAATATCGCCGTTCTGCTCAATAATCATCTGATCGCCACAGGTTTTACGGAAAATACACAAACTCGGCTGATAGCCCAAAAACGCCATCATCCACTGCTCAATAAACTGCACGCCGATTTTGCCGATGTCGTGCGGATACCACTGCTTGAAAATCTCAATCATCATCTGCCCATAATCTTTTGCGGAGGCTTGCTGTGAATAATCGCCCATCAACGGAATAAACTGCATATAGGTCGAACCGATGGATTTCAAATAGCGGTAAATTTCCGCCCCGTGTTGCACATTTTCCTTATGCACCACCGTCAGTGTATTAAATTGCACCTGATGTTTTTTAAGTAGCTCTAATGCCTCGAACACTTGTTGGAACGACCCTTTCTGACTTTTTGTGAGCCGATAGGCATCGTGCATCTCCTGCGTGCCGTCAATCGAAAGCCCCACCAAAAAATGGTTTTCTCTTAAAAATTCACACCACTCATCATTCAATAAAATGCCGTTGGTCTGCAAGGCGTTATAAATTTGCTTGCCATTTGCATATTTTTGCTGAAATTCGACCGCTTGTCGGTAAAAATCCAGCCCTGCCAACGTTGGCTCGCCGCCTTGCCATAAAAAAGTCACCTCTTTTTGCGGACTCTTAGCCAGATAATCCTGAATATATTTTTCCAAAATCGTCTCATCCATTCGGCGTTGGTTTAAATGCGGTTTTTCTAAATAGAAACAGTATTTGCAGTCTAAATTACAAATTGAACCCGCCGGCTTTGCCATTATTTGAAACGCATTAAAAATAGGTTGCATACATCACTCCGTACCAAACGACTCAATCATAATCAAAATTATTTTAAGGGGATATGACAATCATCATAACCTAAGGCAAATCAGAAGTCGCACAATAGACTCAAATAAAAGTTTAGACGAGGAAAAAGAATGGCACTCAGTGTAATTTTTATTCTGATTGTATGTGGTTTGTTGGTCAATGTGATGTCAGCCCTATTCGGTATTGGCGGCGGCATATTGATGGTACCGATTTTGCGAACCCTATTTCCCGAACTACCCTTTCAGGTCATTGCTGCCTGTTCGCTCACGATTGTGATGGGCAGTGCCTGTCTTAATTTGATCCGCTTTCGCCAAGAAAAAGAGCAAATTGATAAATCTAACTTGCTTTTTTGGTCCATCAGTATGATTGCAGGGGTACAAATCGGCTTTGAGCTGAGTTTTTTACTTTCTGATCTTGCCATTACTACCGTCTTTTCCGGCACCTTAGCCTTGCTTGCCGTTCGCATGCTATTTCAAAAACGGCGAAATACCGATTATCAGCAGACTAAAAGCCTGAAAGATCTCAGTTATGGTATGGCAAGTTGTGGCTTTGGTGGATTTATCGCCGGCATTACCGGCATTGGTGGTGGCTCGATTATGGCACCATTAGTCGCCCAAATTCGCAGCGTTCACCCAAAACAAATTGCGATTTATACCAACTATATGATGGTTTTTGGCGGTATCGGCAATCTTTTCGGCTACCTTTCCCGAGATCTAGACAAAACGCTCTATCCCTTACCCGGCGGACAAGTTGGTTATGTCAATTTTTCGATTGTGGGGATTGTGATCATCAGCTCTTTTTGCACAAGTTTTATGACACAAAGACTTCGCAGTCACTTAAGTGCAGAGATGATTAATCGCGCCCTTGGCACTCTCTTATTTTTCATTGCAATCTATTATTTCACATTAAATTATTGGTATATCTAATGAGTCACTGATTAGCTTTGAACAAAAAACAAAAATGCTCTTGAATTATCAAGAGCATTTTTTGCAAAAAATTAGTAAAAATCAACCGCTTGTCGTCATCTTATTTACGTGCGTTATAAACTTTCATTGCTTCCGGTACAAGACGAGCTAAGTTAGCTTGGCGATCTGCATTTGACGGGTGGGTTGAAAAAATCGATAAACCTGAATCTCCGTTTGCTTTACTCATTTTAATCCATACATTTGGTGCCGCTGATGGGTTATAGCCTGATTCAGCCATCAACATTAAACCAACTTCATCTGCTTCATTTTCTTGGCTGCGAGAGAATGGCTTAGTAGCAATCAAATCAACACCGGTACTTAATAAACCTTCGGTGCTTATACCTGTTGAAGCTGTTACTGCAATATCTGCAATCGTGCCTACAATGCCACTAATCATCGTTACTGTACGATCCGATTTTCCGTGTTCTTTTAAGGCGTGAGCCATCTCGTGTCCCATCACTACCGCAATTTCATCATTAGATAAATCAAGTCTTTCCACTAAACCGGTATAGAATGCCATTTTACCGCCCGGCATTGCCCACGCATTGAGTTCATCCGATTTTAAAACCGTGATTTCCCAATGGAAAGGCGTACCTGTTGCATTTGACTTTTCTGCGTAAGGCTTCATCTTATGAAATACCGCGTGAACACGTTTTGCGGTAGAAGATGTAGTATCAATCGCATTTTGCTGATGAGCTTGTGATTTTACTTGAGCATAACTGTGAGCCGCCTCTTGGTTAATACTTTCCGTTGTAGCACAAGAGACCATTGCAGTGGCTAAAAAAACTGAAAGACCTAATTTTTTAATAAAATTCATATCGATTTCCCACAAAAAATGCCAAACAAATCTGCTTGGCATTCAGATCAAAAATTATTTTTTAGCACGCTCAAAAGATTCTAAGATTTCTTGGCGGGCTTCATTTACATCACCCCAACCTTCAACTTTTACCCATTTGCCTGCTTCTAATGCTTTATAGCTTTCGAAGAAGTGCTGGATTTGTGCTTTTAATAATGCTGGTAAATCACCTACATCTTTAATGTGGTCGTACTCTTTGCTTAATTTCGTATGCGGAACTGCAACTACTTTTGCATCACCACCTGCTTCATCGGTCATTTTTAATACACCAACCGGACGGCAGCGAATTACTGAACCTGGTTGTAATGGGTATGGTGTTGGTACTAATACATCAACCGGGTCTCCGTCTGATGATAATGTATGGTTTACATAACCGTAGTTTGCCGGGTAGAACATTGCGGTTGCCATAAAGCGATCCACAAATAATGCACCTGTCTCTTTGTCCACTTCATATTTGATTGGATCTGAATTTGCAGGGATTTCAATAACAACATAAATATCATCTGGTAACTCTTTACCAGCTGGAACTAATTCTAAGCCCATTTTGATTTCCTTCTAAAATTGATGGTTAAATAAACGGCGTGATTATAGCTTATTTTCATAAAAAGATAAAAGCCCGTTTGTATTTTGTATCAAACTGTTTAATTTTCCGTAAAATTGCTTATAAACCACACACTCAACATTTTTTAGAGAAAAAAAACTTGCCAAACTTTCAAAAATCCGTATGATATGCCCTCGTTACGCAAGATTATGGGTCATTAGCTCAGTCGG
>NZ_JBAJJM010000024.1:0-11760 GCF_036880405.1 Mannheimia indoligenes
CAGTAAACGGTAGTCAGTTGTACAATGTTATCCAAAACACGGGCTGGGATTTAATGGTTGATGGTAATGTTGCAGAAAACACCGGATCAACTCGAGTAGCTAACAATGGTAAAGCGACTATTAAAGGTGGCAATAATATTGTTGTTTCACGCAAAGGTTCAGAAGTAACGGTTGCAACATCAATGAAACCAACGTTTGATACAGTAACTGCTAACGAAGTGAAAGTAGGCGATGTAACTATCAATAACAACGGTATTAATGCTGGTAATAAACAGATTACTAACGTTGCAGATGGTGTGAAAGATACTGATGCGGTGAATGTAAGACAGTTAAAACAAGTGAAAAACGATGTTACTAACATTAATAACAAAGTTGATAAACTTGATAAACGTGTACGTGGTATCGGTGCAAGCTCAGCAGCAGCGGCTTCATTACCACAAGTTTACATTCCGGGTAAATCAATGGTCGCAGCAGCTGGTGGTACTTATAGTGGTGCTTCTGCAGTGGCAGTTGGTTACTCAAGAGCAAGTGATAATGGTAAGCTTATCTTGAAACTTCAAGGTACTGCGAACAGTCAAGGAAACTTCTCCGCAGGTGCAGGTGTTGGTTACCAATGGTAATAAGATTTAGCTAATATGCTAATATAATAATTAAAGCCCCTTTCTAATCAGAAAGGGGCTTTGTTTTTATGCTATTAGCTCTGTAGAGATGAACTGAGATTGTCGAACTATTTTTTAGAGAAGCATTGTTTATTTTCGAGATAGCTTATTACCAATAATAAACGCAACCAACCCAATTACTAGTGAAGGCACAATAGCGTGGAAGCTGAAAATAGTGATCTTAAATGTTGTCATCACAATATAACTACTTAATCCTGCCAACATTGAGCAAATTGCCCCTGTGGCATTCGCTTTTTCCCAATAAAGCCCTAATACAATAACCCAAAGGAATGTGGCTTCTAAACCGCCTAAAGAGAGCAAGTTGAGCCAAATCAACATATCGGGTGGATTAAGGGCTGCAAATACTAAAAACACCGTGAATGTGAGAGTAGTAATGGTGGAGAATAATTTAATTTTTTTCTCGTTATTAATTGCATTTGGTTTGATAGCTAAATAGAGATCTTTGATCAAGGTTGATGAAGATTGGATCAGCATTGAATCAATAGATGACATAATAGCTGCCATTGGTGCAGCTAAGAAAATACCTGCAACCATTGGAGGAAGTACTTGCACCATTAAGGTTGGGATCACCTGATCCGGCACTTTTAGATCAGGCACAACCGCTCTACCTAACACACCAGAAAGGTGCATACCAAACATCAAAATCGCAATGACGATAGTGCCAATAATCATCGCTTTATGTAGAGCTTGGCTGTCTTTATACGCCATACTTCTCACTGCAATATGTGGTAAACCGACTAAGCCAAAGCAAACTAACACCCAAAATGAAGCCATAAAGGTGAGATCAAGTGGGCGTTCATCAATACCGTAAGGGGTAGTAAGTTGCGGATTAATTGCTTCAAGCGTATTCATCGCATTTTCTATTCCACCAGCGGCATAAATTACCCCACCGAGTAGAATAGTTGTTCCTACCATCATTACTAAACCTTGAATGGTATCGGTTAAAACAACAGCTCTAAATCCGCCGATAAAGGTATAAAGCCCTACAGTAATAGCAAAGATAATCACGGCAGTCTGGTAAGGAATGCCGAGAGTTGTTTCAAGTAAACGCCCTGCACCAATAAATTGCACCGCCATCATTGCAAAAAAGGAGAGTAGTAAGGCGAAGCCTGCAATCCATACCACAAATTTATTTTGATAGCGGGCAAGCAACATATCATTAATGGTTACGCTATTATGTTTACGGGAAAGTAAGGCAAATTTTTTACCTAATACACCTAAAGAAAATAGCACGGCAGGCACTTGAATCATCGCCAGTAATACCCAGCCTAAGCCATATTTATACGCAGCACCCGGTCCGCCAATAAATGAACTTGCCCCAACGTAAGTTGCAGCAGTTGTCATTGCCAGTACAAAGCCCGACATTGAACGACCGCCGATATAATATTCGGAGATAAAACTACCACCTTGACGCTGACGATATGCATAAAAAGCCACACCAAATACAAAAAGCAGATAGGCAATGAGCGGTAAGATCATTTCATTATTCATTATGTACCTCAAGATCGATATTTTTATAGATTTTTTTAACCACAATAATTGCTATTAGAGTGAAGATAATAGGTAAAAAAATACAAGAAAGCTCAAACCAAATCGGAAAGCCGAAAATACCTCTGCCTTGTGGCGAAAAATAAGCAAAACCTATCCACCCTAAAATATAGAGTAGTGTGAGCAAGATTGCCCAGCGAGCCTCTCTGGCTAATTGTTGATACATAATTTCTCCTTAAATTCCATAAAAAGAACCTCGCTGACGCGAGGTGGTTTTAATATTGCCATTCATCAGGATCAATCCCCAACTCACGCATTTTCTGCTTTGCTGCTTCAGGGATCTCATCAGCCCTATCCTTCATTAAATCGTCATCGTTTGGCAAAGGTTGCCCTGTAAAGGCGTGTAAAAAAGCCTCACATAATAATTCGCTATTGGTAGCGTGGCGAAGGTTTTTAATTTGGCGGCGTGTGCGTTCATTGGTTAAAATTTCCAATACTTTAATTGGAATTGACACCGTTACTTTTTTCACTTGTTCGCTTTTTTTGCCGTGTTCTGCATAGGGGCTGATGTATTCACCGTTCCAGTCTGCCATTTAATACTCCTTATGATTTGTTCGTATTGTAATCAAAAGCGAGGCATATAACAATCTAGACGTCTGGATTTCTAAAGGAAATCGTATTTTATTTTGTATTGTATTTTTAATGAACTCCGTTAAAATGACCTCAATTTATTCCTAAAAGGTAAACTTATGAAATTATCATCATTAAAACAACTTTTTGTTGTACTCGGCGTTGCGGTTTTAACCGCTTGTTCTTCAAGCATTAATCCTGAAACAGGTGTGCGTGATGACCCATTAGAGGGCTTCAACCGTGCAATGTGGAAAGTAAACTACGATTATTTAGATCCTTATGTGTTAAAACCTGTTGCAAAAGGCTGGAAAGACTACGTGCCAAGCCCAGTGAAAACAGGTTTAGTGAATGTAGCAAATAACCTTGATGAACCTGTCAGTTTTGTTAATCGACTATTAGAAGGTGAGGGCAAGAAAGCAATGGTTCACTTCAACCGCTTCTGGATCAACAGTATCTTCGGCTTAGGCGGTTTAATTGACTGGGCGAGCTTAGATGACGGCTTACGTTTAAATAACGGACAGCGTAGCTTAGGCGAAAGTTTAGGGGCAAATGGCGTGCCTTCCGGCTCTTATGTTATGTTACCTGCTTATGGAGCAACAACACCACGTCAAGGCATCGGTAGTGCGGTAGAAACGAGCTATTCCGTACTGACTTATGTAGGCACACCTTGGTCGGTTGCAAAATATGTGGTGCAGGGTATTGATACCCGCTCTAAATTATTGGAGCAAGATGCATTGTTAAAACAAGCACAAGATCCGTATGTAACCTTCCGTGAAGCCTACTTCCAAAACTTAGAATTTAAAGTAAAAGATGGCAGTGTTGAGCAAAATCAACAAGAGCAACTGTCTGAAGAAGAATTGAAAAATATTGATTAATTGATTAACTATACAAGCGGTTCTTTTTTGCAAAAAATTTGTAAAAAACGACCGCTTGTGCACTTTTAAATAGATGAAAATGAAAAAACATATCCACATTTTAGGTATTTGCGGCACTTTTATGGGTGGTGTCGCAATGATCGCTCGTGAACTTGGTTATAAAGTTACAGGGTCAGACACCAATGTTTACCCGCCGATGAGTACCTTTTTAGAATCTCACGGCATTGAAATTATCCCGAATTACGATGTAGCCCAATTGCAGCCGGCTCCTGATTTGGTGGTAATCGGAAATGCGATGAGTCGTGGTAATCCGTGCGTCGAATATGTGTTGGATAACCAACTGAATTACACCTCCGGACCACAATGGTTACACGATCATTTATTAAAAGATAAATGGGTGCTTGCTGTTTCCGGCACGCACGGCAAAACCACTACAACAGGAATGTTGGCGTGGATTTTAGACCAAAACGGCATTGATACAGGCTTTTTAATCGGCGGAGTGGCGGGCAATTTCGGCATTTCTGCCCGTGCAGGCAATAGCAAATTCTTTGTAATTGAAGCGGACGAATACGATTCCGCCTTCTTCGATAAACGATCTAAGTTTGTGCATTACACGCCGAAAACGCTGATTATCAATAATTTGGAATTTGACCACGCTGATATTTTTGATGACTTAAAAGCGATTCAACGCCAATTTCACCACTTAGTCAGAACGATGCCACAAAGCGGCTGTATTTTATCGGCAATTGCGGATAAAAACGTACAAGATACGCTCAAAATGGGCAGCTATAGCCAATTACAATTTATTGGCGAACAAAATGAATGGTTTGCTAAGCCATTGAATGCCGATTGTTCACAATTTGAAGTGTTTCATTTAGGTGATAAAAAAGGCGAAGTACATTGGTCGGTTATCGGCAAACACAATATGCACAATGCTCTAATGGCAATTGCAGCCGCTCATCACGCAGGTGTTGAGGTTGAAAAGGCGTGTAACGCATTAGGCTCATTTATTAACGCTAACCGCCGCTTGGAAGTCAAAGGCGAAGTAAACGGCATTACCGTTTATGATGACTTCGCCCACCACCCAACGGCGATTGAAGCTACCATTGATGCCTTACGTGGCAAAGTCGGGCAGAACCAACGTATTTTAGCGGTACTAGAGCCGCGTTCTAATACAATGAAAATGGGCGTGCATAAAGATGAAATTGCCCCAAGCCTACACGATGCTCAAGCGGTATTTGTTTATCAGCCCGATATTATTGCGTGGAGTGTGAGTGAGATTACCAATGCGTTATCACAACCAGCCTATTGGTCAGCAAATATTGATGATTTAGTGGAACGAGTTGCTAACGAAGCCAAACCAAGCGATCATATTTTAGTGATGAGCAACGGAGCTTTTGGCGGCATTCATCAAAAACTCCTTGCCAAATTAGCGGATAAATAACCTTTTACAAGCGGTAAATTTTTCACAAAATTTTACCGCTTGTTTGTATAACTCCTCTATTTTTGTGATCTGCATCGAAAAAATCAAAATCATTTCTGGATATTTATACATATTTTATTGAAAATAACAGCTAATATTTCCAGCAATAAGCAGAATAAAATATGAACGATTTAATTATTTATAATACTGAAGATGGTAAAAGCAATGTAGCCTTGTTAGTGGTTGAAAATGAGGCTTGGCTAACACAAAGTCAGCTCGCAGAACTTTTTGACACCTCTGTTCAAAATATAGCCGAGCATATTAAAAATATATTAAAAGACAATGAGTTAGATGAAAATTCAGTTATCAAGGATTATTTGATAACTGCCCAAGATGGTAAAAATTATCAAGTAAAACACTACTCATTGGCAATGATTTTAGCAATAGGTTTTCGTGTGCGTAGCCCAAGAGGGGTGCAATTTAGAAAATGGGCGAATACCACATTACGCTCTTATCTGGATAAAGGCTTTTTGGTGGATACTGAACGGCTAAAAAATCCTCAAGGACGGTTAGATTATTTTGATGAATTGCTCGAGCAAATTCGGGAAATTCGAGCCAGTGAGTTGCGTTTTTATCAAAAAGTACGAGAGCTATTTAAGCTATCTAGCGATTACGATAAAACAGATAAAAATACGCAAATGTTCTTTGCAGAAACGCAAAATAAGCTGATTTACGCAATTACTAAACAAACGGCAGCCGAACTTATTTGCCAACGAGCTGATGCAACAAAAGCTAATATGGGTTTAACCGGTTGGAAAGGTAAAATTGTACGCAAAGGGGATATTATTACCGCTAAAAATTACTTAAATAATGACGAATTAGATTCTTTAAATCGTATAGTGATGATTTTCCTTGAGAGTGCAGAATTAAGAGTGAAAAATAATCAAGATTTAACACTAGGTTTTTGGCGAAGAAATGTAGATATGTTGATTGAGTTTAACGGTTTTCCTGTGTTAGAAAATGGTGGAACGATTACGCATAAACAAATGGAAAGCTTTGCTAGAGAACAATATGAAAAATTTGATACTCAGCGTAAATATCTAAAACAGCAGGAAGCGGAGCTTGAAGATCTCAAAGAACTAGAACAGTTAGAAAAAGGATTAAAACAGTAAAATACAAGCGGTAAATTTTTCACAAAATTTTACCGCTTGTAACCTTATTTTCTATACCTCTCATCAGTCAGCGTATGTAAAAACGCTTCTAATGCCTGAATGGTTTTATCTGCTAAATTATTAGTATTGTTATCTGATAGTTTCACTCTCTGGTTGTATTTCGTTTCTGTTTTTAATCAAAGAACAGTTAGATAGTAAATTTAACTCCTAAAAAATGATTTTTAACTATTTGAATTTATTAATATTTTTATGAACAAAAATAGATATTATCTATCTTTACAATTAATTTACTCTTTTCTAAATTGCTATACAGACAGCCTAATCATTAATCTATATAATGCGTCCCATTTAAGTAGTAATGTTGCAGCTTGAATATTTCACATATAAACCTTATTAGGGATTCTTAATGAATAAAATTTTTAAAATTGTTTTTAACAAAGAAACGGGTGTATTTACCGCAGTGGCTGAATTTGCCAAAGCACAGGGCAAATCATCTTCTTGTACAGTCGGCTCTAAAAGCTCAAGATTTGTTGCACAAACGTTCACTTTAACTGCATTAGCAGCGGGGATGATGCTATCATCATCAGTATGGGCTTACTCATCTCTGAATGGTCGTGTTACAGGTGGAGATGCTGATAAAACGCTTGCTATGATGGATAATGCCGTTGTGCAAGCGAGCGAAGGTATTGCTATTGGTAACGGAGCTATATCTTACTCCAATTCTTCAGGTCAGGCAGCTCAAAACGTAGCTCTTGGTCATGAAGCAAAAGCGATTACAGGTGGTGTAGCTATTGGCTATCAAGCTAATACATTAAATAGCTCCGGGCAAAGAGGCGAGAATCAGCAGTCAGTTGCTATCGGTTATCAAACCGTTGCTTCGGGTGATCAATCAACTGCTTTAGGTGCTCAAGCAAAGGCTGCCGGTAATTCGTCTGTTGCAATTGGTGGTGATGATTTAGACAAAGTAGCTAGTTCTCAACCCCCGGTTTGGAACAATCAAACTCTTACGGCTGAACAAGCTAAAGCTTTTAATAATACGGCTGCTGCTAAAAAATATGAGCAATTGACTGGTGATATTTTAGTACACTTTGAAAATAGCCTTGTGGGTGGAAATCAGGTAACTAGAACGCCAGGTATGCCTAATCGTTACACAGGAACTGAAGCTGGAGAGGGTTCAGTTGCTGTTGGTGTGCAATCTCAAGCTAAGGGAGCGTTGGCAACAGCCTTTGGTACCCGTACTTCAGCTAGCGGTACTGCTTCTGTGGCATTAGGTGTAGGTGCATTAGCTACTAAAGATGGTTCATTTGCTGGTGCTGCCGGTGCTCAATCGACAGGAATATCATCTATTGCATTAGGTACTGGTTCTAAAGCTCAAGGCAATCAATCTCTTGCTATGGGTGATAGTGCCCAAGCGACAGCTGATAATGCCTATGCTATTGGTACAGACGCAAAGGCAACAGAAGTAGGTGCTATTGCTCAGGGTCTAACAGCGAATGCAAGTGCCGTTTCAGCTATCTCTATCGGTCGTGAAACGAACGCCACTAAAGAAAATGCTGTAGCATTAAGCCGCCTTGCAAATGCAACAGGCGAAGCAGCCAATGCAATTGGTTTCAGATCAGAAGCTCACGGGACTAACTCTGTTGCACTAGGTACTCAGACAGTAGCAGCTGCAGGAGCGACAGCAGCTGTGGCTATCGGTGAACAAGCGAATGCAAGCAATACCAAATCGATTGCTATCGGTGCTGCATCGAAAAGTAGTGGTGATAAATCTATCGCTGTGGGCGACTCAGCCAATGCGACTAACACGCACTCATTTGCAATGGGTGGTCAGTCATTATCAACGGGTACAAATGCTGTGGCTGTTGGCTCTAACACTAAAGCAACCGGTAACTTCTCTACTGCCATCTCAAACAATGCTAACGCATCAGCTCATCAATCATTAGCTGTGGGTGTAGATTCTGTAGCATCTAAAACTTATGCAACAGCAATTGGTTCTTCTGCTAAAGCAATGGGTACCGGTAGTTATGCGGGCGGTCGTGAAGCCAATGCAACTGCAGATTATGCCATCGCAGTTGGTAACAAGGCATCATCAGCTGCTAATGGTTCTATCGCTATTGGTAATGAATCAAGCGTAATATCAACTGGTACTAACTCTGTTGCATTAGGTTACAAGGCATCAGCGACTCAGCAGAGCAGTACTTCACTAGGGCGTGAAGCAACTACCGCGTCAAACTATAGTACCGCAGTAGGTGCTAATGCAAACGTTGGCGAAAATTTAATTGGTGCGGTGGCATTAGGTACATTCTCTACTGCTCAAGCCGGTGTTAGCACAAATGAAGCAACAGTAAATGGCATTACCTATAGTGGTTTTGCAGGTAATAGTATTCTGCACAGATCTGGCACAGAAAGCTATGTTGTATCGGTGGGTGATGCGAATACAAAACGCCAAATTCAAAATGTCGCAGCAGGTCAAATTACGAACACCTCGACTGATGCAATTAACGGTTCACAGCTTTATATGGTGGCTGATGAAGTTGCGAAATCAAGAGAGAAAGTAACTTCAGATGATAAAACTGTTACGGTAAAAGAATCAAAAGACTCAAGTAGTTCAACTGTATTTGATTTGTCTATCAACAAATCAAAACTACAAGTACGCCAGCCAGCAGATGACTTTGTATATCCAGATGCCGTTGTTGTTGAGGCAGCTACAGGCAAAGTATTTGCTCCGAATGAAGAGCCAGCCCCAACATTCGTAACCGCTGATGTACTGGCTAATACCGTTGCTAACTCAGGCTTTAGAGTAGCAGGTAACGGCACAGCCACCGAAGAAGTCGTGAATCCAGGCGACACCGTAAACTTCGTAGATGGTAATGGCACAAAAGCAACCGCTTCAGTAGTTGATGGTAAAAATACAGTTAAATATGATGTAAAAGTTGATAACAACACCATCAAAGTAGGCACAGACGGTAACCTAACGGTTAATACCGATGCTCTGCCAAAAGCAGAAACACCGAAAAACTACTTCCATACCAATGCTACAGGTCAAGTTCAAACAGGTAATGATACCAACTTAGATAATGTTGATGGAATTGGTGGGGCTAAAGGTGTAAATGCATTAGCAGCGGGTATCAATGCACAAGCTAATAAACAAGGTGATATGGCGATTGGTACTGGGGCAGTAGCAGATGGTTTCGATACTAATCCAGATGCTACGAACTCAGGTTCTGCTATGGCTATTGGTACAAATGCTAAAGCGAATGGCTTTGTAAGTATGGCATTAGGTGAAGAATCGAATGCGACTAAAAATGGTGCATTAGCTGTAGGTAGTAAAGCTAAAGCAACAGAGGGCAGTGCTGTTGCTCTAGGACGTGGTGCAGTTTCTTCAGGTGAATCAGCAACAGCTTTAGGTGCAAGTTCAACTGCTGCTGCTAAATTTAGTATTGCATCAGGTGTTCAATCTCAGGCAGTTGGTATTCAGTCTATTGCTTTAGGTCGTGCATCAGTTTCTGGTTCACAAACAGCTACAGATACAATCGCTATTGGTTCTTCATCAAAAGCTACTGAAACAAATGGTATTGCGATCGGTACATCTACTGTAGTAAGCGTAGTTGATGGTGTTGCGTTAGGTAGTAAATCAGTTGCAAGTACAGACAAAGGTATCGTTGGTGCTAACCCATTAGATGCAAATAAAGATGAATCTCCAGCTTGGAAATCAACGGCAGCAGCTGTGTCTGTGGGCGACGTAGGTAATGGTATTACACGACAAATTACCTCTGTAGCAGCAGGTACAGAAGATACTGATGCGGTAAACGTAGCACAATTAAAAGCAGTAGCGAATGCAGCTAGAACGAAAGTGGTTGAAGGCGATAATATCGACGTTAGTGAAAGTAAAAATGATGATGGTAGTATTACTTATACTGTAGCAACTAAGAAAGATTTAGTGGTTGATAGCGTTAAAGCTGGCGATACTACAATCAATAATGAAGGCTTAAAAGTTGGCGATGTAACCGTAACTAACTCGCCGATTACCGTAAATGGCGATACTGTTAATAACATTAATGAAGCTATTAACAAAACGGCAGAACAAGCATTTAAACCATTAACTTTCGGTGGCGATAAAGGTAACGATGTAACTCGTAAACTGGGCGAAAAAGTAAATGTTAAGGGTGGAGCGACTGGCGAGCTTTCTAGTGGCAATATTGCTGTTGAAGCAGACGGTACAGATACGTTAAACATTAAATTAGCTAAAGAGCTTAAAGATATCAATAGTATCACTATCAATAATGGTCCAACTATTAATAATAATGGTATTAATATGGACGGCGATAAGATCACTAATCTTAAAGATGGTGAAGATGATGGTGATGCAGTAAATGTTAAGCAATTAAAAGAATCTAAAGAAACGGTTATTTCTAAAGATAATTCAATCAAAGTAACTACAGGCAAAAATGCTAATGGTGCAAATGAATTTGACTTATCTGTGAATAAGACTGAGTTAAAAGATGATAACAAAGATGGTAAAGTTGATGCCCCTTCAAATGAAGATGGCGACAAATTAGTAGATGCTAAAACAGTTGCTGATGCAATCAACAATTCTGGCTTTAAATTAACAACTTCTGCAAGTGCAGGGGAAGTATCTGGCACAACAGAAGAGTTAATTAACCCGGGCGATATCGTAACGATTGATGCAGGTAACAACATTAAAGTTACCCAAGCTGCAGGTAAAATTACGGTTGAAACTAAAGATAACGTAACTTTCGGTGAGAAAGGTGAAGACGGTAAACCAGGTAAAGACGGTTCTGTTGGTGTAAACGGTAAAGACGGTTCAGCTGTTACCCTTAACGGTAAAGATGGTTCTATCGGCTTAAACGGCAAAGACGGTAAAGATGGTTTAACCTTTAAATCAGAAGCTGGTCCGCAAGGCGTGAACGGCGATAAAGGTGAAAACGGTTTACCGGGTAAAGATGGTACAACTCGTATTGTTTACCAACCAACTAATCCGGACGGTACACCAAATGGCGAGCCGGAGCAGGTTGCAACCTTAAACGATGGTTTAATCTTTACCGGTAATAACGAAGCGTTAAACCGCCACAAATTAAACACAGTCGTGAAAATTGTGGGTGATGGTGTTGATAAAGCAGCTTCGGATAGCTTCAAATCAGCTGTAGGTAATATTAATGTAGTTGCAGATAAGAACGACACATTAACCATTCAGTTAAATAAAGATCTGAAAGATATTGATAGTATTACGGTAAATAACGGTCCGACTATCAATGGCGACGGTATCAATATGAACGGCGATACCATTACCAATCTTGGGGATGGTAAAGAAGATGGTGATGCAGTAAATGTTAAGCAAATGAAAGCAAGCCGTACAACGGTAACTTCAAGTGATAACAGCATCAGTGTTGTAGATACTAATAATGGTAAGGGTGATAACTTTGCTTACGACATCAAAGTAAATAATCAAGCGGTTGTTGAGAATGCTCAAA
>NZ_JBAJJM010000025.1:0-37528 GCF_036880405.1 Mannheimia indoligenes
AATCACCGCCGTAAGTTTGATGCATATTGCCAAACGGCTCACCGTTGAGCTCAATCATACATTCACCGATGATGGCGAGTTTTTTCATTGGTCTATCCTATTTGAAATAACGTTTCGCATTGTTGTAGCAAATATCTTTAACCATATTGCCAAGCAAATTCAGATCGTTTGGTGCTTCGCCTTTTTCTACCCAGCCACCAATTAGTTCACACAGGATTCTGCGGAAATATTCGTGGCGAGTATAGGATAAGAAACTGCGAGAGTCGGTTAGCATTCCAACAAATTGACTGAGTAAGCCTAATTGTGATAATTGCTGTAGCTGGCGTTCCATACCATCTTTTTGGTCGTTGAACCACCAACCTGATCCGAACTGGATTTTGCCTGCAATACCGCCTGTTTGGAAGTTGCCGATCATACTTCCAAGCATTTCATTATCACGAGGGTTTAAGCAGTATAAAATGGTTTTAGGTAGCTGATCAGTTTGATCCATACTGTCTAATAAGCGAGAAAGTGGTTCGGAAAATGTGCGATCGCCTATTGAGTCAAAGCCAGCATCTGCTCCCAATAATTTGAACATTCTCGTATTATTATTGCGGATTGCCCCGATGTGCATTTGCATTACCCAATTTCGTTTGTGATATTCCGTACCTAACCAAACTAATAAAGAGGTGCTGAATTGAGCTATTTCTTCTTCTGCAAGCGGTTGATTTTGTAATTTTTTTTGCAAAATCTGATCGAGAGTTTTTTCATTTGGAATAGGAGCAAAACGGACGATCTCAATACCGTGATCAGCCGATTTGCAACCGTGTTGATCAAAATGCTCAATACGTTTTAACAGAGCTTGTTTTAATTTATCAAAGGTATTGATTTCAATATCAGCTACTTTGCCTAATTGTTCAATGTAGTCATTGAATAAGGGTAGCTCGATTTTAAATGCTCTGTCAGGTCGGAAACTTGGCACAACCTCAATATCAAAAGTATTATCTTGTGCGATCGTTTTATGATGTTCCAATGAATCAATTGGATCATCTGTAGTACCCACTAATTTGACATTCATTTGTTGCATAATGCCACGTGCTGAAAATTCGGGTTGTTGTAGTAATTCTTTGCCTTGATACCAAATTTTTTCTGCTGTTTCAGGTGAGAAGAGAGTGTTAGTAATACCAAATGGACGGCGTAATTCTAAGTGTGTCCAGTGATAAATTGGGTTACCGATGCATTTTGGTACAGTATCCGCAAATGCTAAGTATTTACTGTATTTATCCGCATCACCGGTGATTAAACGTTCTTCCACACCAGCTGAACGCATTGCTCGCCATTTATAGTGATCTCCTTCTAACCAAATTTCCGCTAAATTATTGAATTGACGATTTTCTGAGATCTCTTGTGGATTTAGGTGGCAATGATAGTCAAAAATTGGCTGATCTTTTGCGTAATCGTAATAGAGTTTTTGGGCTGTTGAAGTTGAAAGTAAAAAATCTTCACACAAAAATTGTTTCATAGAAACCTCTCTTGGTTATACACCACTATAAGCTGAGAAGCCACCATCTACAGGGACAATGACGCCATTGACGAAACTTGAGTATTGGCTATCAACTAAAAATAGTAATGCTCCTAATAATTCTTCTGGTTCACCAAAACGTCCCATCGGGGTGTTGGCTAGAATTTTATTCGCTCGAGCAGTTGGATTACCTTCGCTATCAAAGAGCAGTCCACGATTTTGGTTACTGACTAAGAAGCCCGGTGCAATTGCATTGCAACGAATTCCCACTTTAGAGAAATAAACTGCCAGCCATTGGGTAAAGTTGCTAATTGCTGCTTTTGCTCCTGAATAAGCAGGAATTTTGGTTAATGGAGTGAAAGCATTCATACTGGAAATATTGACGATATTTGCTCCCTCTTTACCAATCATATCTTTGGCAAATACTTGAGTTGGTAACAATGTACCTAAGTAATTTAAATTGAATACAAATTCAACACCTGATTTATCTAGGTCAAAAAAGGTTTTAGTGCTTTCATTTAAGTCAAAAGTATGGAATTCGTTATCGGTAGTTGCTCTAGGATTATTACCGCCAGCACCGTTAATTAAAATATCGCAAGTTCCTAAGTCAGCAGTAACTTGGTCACGTACTGCTTTAATATTCTCTAATTCTAGAACGTTTGTTTGATAAGCTTTTGCTATACCACCTTCAGTATTGATTTCATCTGCTATTTTTTGTGCGGCTTCTAAATTTAAATCAAGCAAAGCGATTTTTGCGTTAGTTTTAGCTAACTCTTTGGCTAAGAAGGCGCATAAAACACCACCGGCACCTGTAACAACAATGACTTTATCTTTTAAATTGTGATTTTGTGCAATATTCATTAATTTATCCTCTCTATTTATATTCTTATAAAAATCTATCGCTACCTTGGGTAGCAATAGATTTATGTGTTTTAAATTATTTAGCTGTTGGTGCTAAAGCATCAATTTTTTCTACTAAGCTACCAATTGCCGGATTTGCTTTTGCTTCGTCTTTCATTGGTTTAGTCGCATCAATAAATGGTTGTTTTTCAACTGTGATGAATTTAACTCCCATTTGTTCTTGTGCTTTTTTCTTCTCTTCTTCAATCATTTTCGCCCATAAATCTTTATGCGACATCATTGAGTTATTAGCAGCTGTTTTGATTGCTTTTTGTTGTTCAGGTGTTAATTTAGCCCACGTTTTTTCGCTGATTAATAGCACATCTGGGATCATTGTATGTTCATCTTGGCTGAAGATTTTTGATACTTCACCGTGACGAGCTAAGGTTAATGCAGTTTCGTTATTTTCTGCTGCATCAACCACTTTTTGTTGTAAGGCTGTATAAAGTTCACCGTATGCTAAAGGCGTTGCTGAGCCTCCAAGAAGTTCCATCATTTTTACAGCACTTGGACTTGGTTGAACACGAACTTTTAAGCCTTTTAAATCAGCAGGTGTTCTGATTTCTTTATTTGCATAGAAGCTACGAGCACCACCATCATAGTAAGTTAGCCCTAAAAATCCTTTACCTTGAGAAGCTTCTAAGATTTTTTGACCTACTTCAGGATCTTTTAATGCAGTGTAATAGTGATCTACATTATGAAATAGATAAGGAATATTAAATGCACCATAAGTTGGCTCGAATGATTCCATTTCACTTGCATTTGATTTTGCCATATCTAATGAACCTGCTTGTAGTAATTCAATTGATTCACGCTGAGTACCTAGCTGACTATTTGGATAGACACGAATTACAACTTCTCCATTCGTTAATTCTTTGACTTCATCTGCCATTTTTTGCATAGAAATATGAACTGGGTGAGTTTTATCATTATTATGATTTAGTTTTAATGTTGTTTTTGCTGAAGCAGAAAATGCTAAACCTAGCGATAAAACTGTTGCTAATGAAGTTGAAAGAAGCGTTTTTTTAGTGAACATATTGAGTTCTCCTAGATAAAGTTAAAATTTCAAAATCTACAATTCGCTAATGTATCCATTTGTTGAATTGTTAATCTATCATACAAAGCTATTTTTTACATATCAAACCAAAATTTCTAAATTGGTGATCCAGATCACAAAATTAATAATTTCTTATTGCAAAAAATAACCATATTGAGCAGAATTGGTTTACCAATTTTGTTTGTTGAGTCATTACTTGTTAAAGAGGGTTGTATGGATAATTTTGTATCTAAGATTGATAAAGCATTATCTGCCTTATGTGTCATCATCAGTATTCTTCTTGTTATTTGTGTTGTTTGGCAAGTGTTTTCACGATTTGTATTACAAGACCCTAGTGTCTATACCGATGAACTGGCTCGTTTTTCATTTATTTGGGTTGGTTTAATCGGGGCAGCTTATGCATTTGGTCAGAAAAAGCATTTGGCTATTGATTTATTAGCGACGAAGTTGGAATCTTCACCAGATAAATTAAGATGTCTAAATTTAGTAGTTAACTTAATTAGCTTGTGTTTCATTGTGTTGGTTATGTGCTATGGAGGCATTAAATTAGTGAGCTCTACAATAAATGCTGGACAAATTTCTCCAGTATTAGGTGTAGAAATGGGGTTAGTTTATAGTGCCATTCCACTAAGTGGCTTCTTTATGTTGGTTTATGTGATTCGTGATTTATTTACGTTAGCTAAACCAGTCTCTTCATTAAATTAATATAGGAGAACATATTATGGAATGGTCAGTCGTTCTTGTGCTTTGTTCCACATTCTTTCTTTTCCTTTTTATTGGTGTACCAATTTCATTTTCTATTGGCTTAGCGTCTTTGATTACTGTGATGATGTCGGTACCTTTTGATGCTGCAATTACCGTAATTACTCAAAAAATGGCTTCTGGCTTAGATAGTTTCTCATTACTTGCAATCCCATTCTTTATTCTTGCAGGTAATATAATGAATCGTGGCGGGATTGCATTACGTCTGATTGAATTTGCCAAAGTGATTGGTGGTCGTTTGCCGGGTTCACTTGCTCACGTAAATGTGTTAGCAAATATGATGTTTGGTTCAATTTCAGGCTCTGCGGTTGCTTCTGGTGCTGCAATGGGTGGGATTATGTCTCCATTGCAAAGGAAGGAGGGCTATGATCCGGCATTTTCAGCAGCTGTAAATATTGCTTCTTGTCCAACAGGGCTACTTATTCCTCCAAGCAATACTTTTATTGTCTATTCATTAGTGACAGGTGGAACATCAATCGGAGCGTTATTCTTAGCTGGCTATATTCCGGGTATTCTAATGGGATTATCCATTATGTTGATTATTGGATATATTGCCAAAAAGCGTAATTACCCTGTTTCACCAAAGCCAACCAAATCTGAGGTGGTTAAGAAAACCTTAGATGCGTTACCAAGCCTTGGTTTAATTGTTGTCATTATGGGGGGAATTATAGGTGGTATTTTCACAGCAACTGAAGCATCAGCTTTTGCAGTTGTTTATACCCTTATTCTTGCTGTATTGATTTATCGTGAGGTATCAATTAAGGAATTGCCGAAAGTGATTTTAGAATCCGTAGTCACTACTGCAATTGTATTGCTCTTAATTGGTACATCAATGGGTATGTCTTGGGTAATGGCAAACGCAGATATCCCTTATACTATTAGTGATGGTTTATTGGCAATCTCAGATAATCCAATTGTGATTTTATTAATCATCAATATTATCTTATTGATTGTAGGTGTATTTATGGATATGACACCGGCACTTCTTATCTTTACCCCCATTTTCTTCCCAATTGTTACTGATTTAGGTATGGATCCTGTTCATTTCGGTATCTTAATGGCATTTAACTTATCAATTGGTATTTGTACACCTCCAGTTGGTAGTGCATTGTTCATTGGCTGTTCAGTTGGCGGTGTGAAAATTAATCAAGTGATTAAACCGTTGCTACCGTTTTATGCAGCTTTAATCTTGGCATTATTATTAGTAACTTACGTACCTTCACTAAGCCTTGCCTTACCACAGTTGCTATTAGGTTATTAATCAAGGAATAAAAAATGAAAACATTAAAAAATTGGCGGTTTAGCAAGCACGAAAATAATCGTATTGATATTGAATGTGAGCGTGGTATTGGATTACATATTTTTGTATTAGATCAAGATATTTTTCGTATTGCTTTTACAAAAAACAATGAATTTAAAGTGCCTGCAACTTGGGCAATTAGCCCAAATACAGATGATGTGGAATGGAAAGGGAGAGATAAGTGGTCTGTAGAAGGTTTTTCATTACCTGATTACAATGTGGACGAATTTGCAAATTCTTTAGAAATTTCGACCGCTTGTTTAAAAGTAATTCTACATCAGCCACTTTATTTGGAATGGCAGCGTAAAGTTGATGGGGAGTGGAAAACCTTTGCATCAGATCGTAAAACGGGAGCTTATCTCTTTGGAATTTCTAATACTAATGTTACCCACTATCTAAATCGTAGCGTGAATGAACAATACTATGGTTTAGGGGAAAAAACGGGGAATTTAAACCGACACGGTCGTCGTTTTGAGATGCGTAATATTGATGCAATGGGTTATAACGCAGAGTATATGGATCCGCTTTATAAACATATTCCATTCTATATTACTCATTCAGAAGAAGCGAGTTATGGTATTTATTACGATAACTTAGCTCCGTGTTGGTTTGTATTAGGTAGCGAAATTGATAACTACCACGCTTATTATCGCAATTACAAAGCAGAAGATGGCGATCTTGATTACTATATGATTTTAGGTCCACAAATTTTAGAAGTTACTAAAAAATATACTAAATTGACAGGCGGTACGATTTTTGGTCCTCGTTGGAGCTTAGGATATAGTGGCTCAACGATGAGTTATACTGATGCTCCCGATGCTCAAGTGCAGCTCAAAAAATTCGTAGATTTATGTCGTGAACACAACATTCCCTGTGATTCATTTCAATTATCTTCAGGCTATACCTCCATTAACGGTAAACGCTATGTGTTTAACTGGAACTACGACAAAGTGCCTGAACCGAAATTAATGAGTCAATACTTCTTGGATGCAGGAATGAATTTGGCGGCAAATATCAAACCTTGTTTGTTGCAAGATCACCCTCGTTACAATGAAGTCGCGGAAAAAGGCTTATTTATTAAGGATTCAGAATCCGATAATCCTGAACGTTCAATGTTTTGGGATGATGAAGGTTCGCATTTAGATTTCACGAATCCAGCAACGGTAGATTGGTGGAAATCAAACGTAAAAACGCAATTGATGGAAATGGGTATTGGTTCAACGTGGAACGATAATAATGAATATGAAGTTTGGGATGATTATGCGAAATGCTATTTCTTTGGAAAAGGTTTGCCAATTAAATTGCTTCGTCCATTACAGCCATTATTAATGATGAAATCGTCCTTTGAGGCTCAAAAAGAGTTTACCCCAAATATTCGACCTTATCTGATTTCTCGTTCCGGTTCAGCTGGTATGAACCGCTATGTACAAACTTGGTCAGGAGATAACCGTACCAGTTGGCATACTTTGAAATACAACATCAAAATGGGTTTAGGAATGAGCCTATCTGGTCTCTATAATGTAGGGCATGATGTAGGTGGTTTCTCTGGAAATAAACCTGAACCAGAATTGTTTGTGCGTTGGGTTCAAAATGGCGTAATGCACCCACGTTTTACCATACATTCTTGGAATGATGATAAAACAGTTAATGAGCCTTGGATGTATCCTGAAGTTACCAATATTATTCGTGACACTATTCAGCTTCGTTATCGTTTAATGCCATATATCTATAATTTGCTATGGCAAGCACATACACAATCAGAACCAATGTTACGCCCGACATTCTTAGATCACGAACAGGATGTAAATACGTTTGTAGAAAATGATGATTACTTATTCGGTAAGGATTTATTGGTAGCCTCAGTAGTGGAAGAAGGGCAGCGTCAACGAGAAGTTTATTTACCTCGTAACTATGTAGGTTGGTATGATTTTTATACACATCAATGGTATTATGGTGGAGACACAATCACTGTTGATGCACCTTTAGAACGTATTCCATTATTCTTAAGAGCCGGTTCTATCATCCCTCTTGGTTCAAAAGGACGTTCTAATATATTAACAGATGATTACCGTGAATTGTTGATTATGCCGTTTATTGATCAAGGTAAAACAACATCATCTATTTTTGATGATGATGGAGTAAGTTTTGACTATTTAAACGGTAAATACTTAACTTTAGACATTGAGTTAGATTGTTCAAATACAGCAGTTAAAGTCAATTTAACTAAAACAGGTCAATATGAGCCACAATATAAAGAACTTGTCTTTACTTTACCTCATACCGAAACCCGCCAATTAATCGTTAATGGCAAGCCTGTTGAAAATGGCTATAAGTTATCTATTTTAGATATTTAATTAGAGGCACTATTAGAAACATATGGCACCTGAAGATTTACGTTCTTATAAAAAAATTGGACAAGAGTTAAAAGCAGAATTACTGAGCGGAGCTTATAAAGTAGGCGACAAATTACCGGCAGAACGTGATTTATCGAATTACTTTAATGTAAGTAGAACGGTTATTCGTGAGGCACTTATTATGCTCGAGCTGGAAAATTTAGTAGAAGTTCGTAAAGGCTCGGGTGTTTATGTGATTAATTTACCAAAGGTAAATATTGAAGAAACGGACGATTTACCCGATGTTGGACCGTTTGAATTATTACAAGCAAGGCAATTATTAGAAAGTAGTATTGCTGAATTTGCAGCAATTCAAGCGACCAGAGCAGATGTTTTGCATCTGAAAGAAATTTTAGAGCGTGAACGCCGTACTTTAGAACACGGTAATGAAGATTATGTAGCGGATGAAGACTTCCATAAAGCGATTGCAGAAATTACGCAAAATGAAGTCATTATCCGAATGCAAAAAGATCTATGGGAATACAGAACGAATAGCCCAATGTGGAAAGGACTACACGCACATATTCCAGATCAAAGTTATCGTTATCTATGGTTAAAAGATCACGAAAATATTATTGCTGCTATACAACGAAAAGATCCTGTAATGGCAAGAAAAATGATGTGGCAACATTTAGAAAATGTAAAACAAAAACTATTTGAGTTATCCGATTTAGACGATCCAAACTTTGATGGTTACTTGTTTAATGTTAGCCCACTGGCTGTAAATTTTTAATATAACGAGGAGTTTACTATGGAACAAGCATGGCGTTGGTATGGACCAAATGATCCAGTATCTTTAGATGATGTAAGACAAGCAGGTGCAACCGGGATCGTAACTGCGTTGCACCATATTCCGAACGGGCAGGTTTGGTCGATAGAAGAAATCAATAAACGTAAAGCACAATTAGCTGAAAAAGGTCTGGTTTGGTCTGTTGTTGAGAGTGTGCCGGTTCACGAAGAAATTAAAACTCAAACTGGCAATTTCCAACAATGGATTGATAACTACAAACAAACGTTACGTAACCTCGCGGAATGTGGCGTTGACACAGTATGTTACAACTTTATGCCTGTGCTGGATTGGACACGTACTGATCTTGACTATAAAATGCCGGATGGTTCTAAAGCATTACGTTTCGACCAAGTTGCCTTTGCAGCATTTGAACTCTATATTTTAAAACGCCCGGGGGCAGAAGAAACCTATTCAGAAGCAGAGAGAGCAGAAGCGAAAGCCTATTTTGATAAGATGAGCGAAGCTGATATTGCAAAATTGACTAAAAATATTATTGCTGGTTTACCGGGTTCTGAGGAAGGTTATACCCTTGAAGAATTCCAAGCTCAGTTAGATCGCTATAAAGGTATTTCTGCTGATAAATTCCGTACTCACTTAGCTTATTTCTTAAATGAAATTGTGCCGGTTGCACAAGAAGTGGGTATTCGTATGGCGATTCACCCAGATGATCCACCACGCCCGATTTTAGGTTTACCACGCATTGTATCAACCATCGAAGATATGCAATGGTTTGTGGAAACGCAACCGCTTGCAGCAAACGGGTTTACATTCTGTACCGGATCTTATGGCGTATTAGCAGAAAACGATTTGGTAAAAATGGCAGAAACCTTTGCAGATCGCATTTACTTCGCTCACTTGCGTGCGACTCAACGTGAAGAGAATCCTCAAAGTTTCCACGAAGCTGATCACCTAACTGGTGATGTGGATATGTTTGCGGTGGTGAAAGCACTATTAACTGAGGAATACCGTCGCAAAGCGAATGGCGATCATCGTTTAATTCCAATGCGTCCTGACCACGGCCATCAAATGTTGGATGATCTCAAGAAAAAAACCAATCCGGGCTATTCTGCGATAGGTCGTTTAAGAGGGTTAGCGGAATTTCGTGGGTTAGAATTAGCGTTGAAAAGAGTGTATTTTAACGACTAAATTGTTTTAACCTAACGGTTCTCTTATAATAAGAGAACCGTTTTTTACTCGCATACAAATATGTTTAAAAGGCATTTCGGAGAAATAATCCTTTTCCTTGTAACCTTCATAGCCGCCTCAGGCTGGTTCTTTTCTAAAAATGCGTTATCTGGCTTTCCACCTATTGGATTTATGGGAGTTCGTTTCCTTTCGGCGACATTGATTATGCTTCCATTTTCTTATAAACAGATAAAAACAATCAATAAAACGCAATTTAAATATTCGGTTATTACTGGTGGGACTTATGGTATTTATACTATTTTTTGGGTTTTAGGATTAGCATTTAGTACTGTTTTTGGTGAAGGGGCATTTTTAGTTAGTCTTGCAATGCTTATTGCTCCTTTATTGTCTTGGATTATCTTTAAACACACTCCAGCCAAAATATTTTGGATTGCTTTACCCATTGCCTTAGTCGGACTTTTTTGCCTTTCTATGGATAAAGGCATATTTCACTTTTCATTAGGCAGTTCTATCTTTCTACTTTCTTCATTATCAGGTGCTCTGTATTTTGTTTTGAATAACCAATATGCTAAACAAGTTAAATTATTGCCCTTAACAACGATTCAACTTGCAATGGTTGGGGTTATTTGCAGTATTTATTCTTTGATAATGGAAACTTGGACTTTCCCTATTCCAAATAGTGTCTGGATATGGTTTTTTGCCAGTGTGCTTATTTCAACCAATTTGCGTTTTTTATTACAAACCATCGGGCAAAAACATTGCCAGATTGCTACCTCATCGCTCATTATGTTACTTGAACCTGTATGGACATTGTTACTTAGTATTGTGATTTTAGGTGAACAACTGAGTTCTATAAAATGGCTAGGTTGTAGCTTAATTTTAGGGGCGTTGATTATTTATCGCTTACCTGCTATTTGGATACGAAGAAAATCGTTTAACAGATGAACCTTACTCTTTAATAAGATATACAAGCGGTTGTTTTTGCAAAAAATCTTGTAAAAATAACCGCTTGTTGTCTTATATCTCCCCAATCTATGTTAAAATTCTCTGTTTTTATGGTATGAGAGAGAAATAAAGTGGAACAAAATTTAGTCGAGTTTTTAACAAAAACCTTAGATGATTTAAAGGCGAAAGATATTTTAGCCATTGATGTGAAAGGTAAATCAAGTATTACCGATACAATGATTTTAGCCACAGGAACGTCAAGTCGCCACGTGGCTTCAACGGCGGATCGTTTGATTAGTGAAGCGAAACAAGCAGGCGTTGAGGTGTTTGGTGATGAAGGTAAAGCGGTAGCAGATTGGATTGTGGTGGATTTCGGGCAAGCGATAGTTCACTTGTTGCAAGAAGAAAGTCGTGAGATGTATCAATTAGAGAAACTTTGGGCGTAATTCTTATTTTAAATCACATTGCAAGCGGTTATTTTAGGCTAGTTTTTTGCAAATTTCTCGAAAAATTTAACCGCTTGTGAGTATCAGAAGAAATGAAAATTCAATTAATTGCAGTTGGCACAAAAATGCCAGCCTGGGTAACAACGGGGTTTGAAGAGTATCAACGCCGTTTTCCGAAAGATATGCCGTTTGAGTTGATCGAAATCCCAGCGGGAAAGCGAGGCAAGAATGCTGATACTAAACGCATTTTAGAGCTTGAAGGCAAGGCGATGTTGGCAGCAGCAGGAAAGGCAAAAATTGTTACGTTAGATATTCCGGGTAAGCCCTGGACAACCGAGCAGTTAGCCACTCAACTAGAAGGCTGGAAAAATGATGGGCGAGATGTTGCTTTGTTAATTGGTGGTCCAGAAGGATTATCTCCTGAATGTAAAGCAGCGGCTGAGCAGAGTTGGTCGTTATCGCCTTTAACATTGCCACACCCGCTTGTGCGTGTGGTGGTGGCAGAAAGTTTGTATCGGGCGTGGTCGGTAACCATTAATCACCCTTATCATCGAGAATAGTTGTTAGATATATGTTTGGTAAATTAGCAAAATTCACTTCATCAAATCAGCGAGAAAAGGTACGAGACGGGCAGGCAGAAAGTAATCTGTATGCCCGCCGTGCCTTAGTTGCGTTTGTGGGAGTACTTGCCTTAACTGGCGTGTTGTTAGCTAATCTGTACCATTTACAAGTGGTTAATTATGATGACTACCAAACACGTTCAAATGGTAACCGTATTAAATTATTGCCAGTGCCACCTGCCCGTGGGCTAATTTATGACCGTAATGGAAAAGTATTAGCGGAAAACTTGACCTATTTCGGGCTGTTTATTGTGCCGGAAAAAACGGAGAATATTGAGCAGACCTTAGAAGAACTCAGAGAAGTGGTTGGGCTGACAGACGAAGATATCGAGAACTACAATAAAGAGAAAAAACGCACCTCTCGTTATACGCCGATTATGCTGAAAGGCAATTTGAATGAAACGCAGATGGCACGTTTTGCTGTCAATCAGTACCGCTTTCCTAGTTTAGATGTGCAGGCGTACTACAAGCGTAATTATCCTTATGGAGAATTATTGACCCATATTATCGGTTATGTAGCGAAAATTAACGAAAATGACAAGAAAAAGCTGCAAGAAGAAGGGAAATTCGGTAATTATGCAGGTTCGCACGATATGGGAAAACTGGGTATCGAGAAATTCTATGAAGATCAATTACACGGTGTAACAGGTTTTGAGGAAGTAGAAATTAATAATCGTGGCAAGGTTATCCGTAAGCTGCGTGATCAACCCGGGGTTGCCGGCAGTAGCATTCGTTTAAGTATTGATGTGGAATTGCAGCAATATGTGATGTCGCTGATTTCTGAGCAAAAAGGGGCGGTTGTGGTGCTAGATCCGCGTGATAGTAGCATTTTGGCGATGGTCTCTAATCCAAGCTATGACAATAATTTATTTGTGGGCGGTATTTCAGGTAAGGATTATAAAGCGTTGCTTGATGATCCAAATAGACCGCTTTATAGCCGTGTAACTCAAGGGACTTATCCGCCGGCATCGACTATTAAAGCATTTATGGCGGTAGCCGGTTTGGAAGAAGGACTTATTACGCCGACAACGACTATTTCTGATCCCGGCTATTGGATTTTACCCGGCACAACGCAACGTTATCGAGACTGGAAGCGTAGTGGGCACGGTGCAACCAATGTGAATAAAGCGATTACCGAGTCATCCGATACCTTCTTCTATCAGTTAGCCTACAAAATGGGGATTGATAAAATGTCGGAATGGATGAATAAATTCGGCTTTGGGGTAAAAACAGGAATCGATATTTTTGAGGAATCGGCAGGCGTAATGCCAACCCGTGAATGGAAGCAAAAACGTTATAAAAAGCAATGGGTTCAGGGTGATACTATTCCTGTTGGTATCGGGCAAGGTTATTGGATTTCAACACCGCTTCAGTTAGCGAAAGCAACGGCGATTTTAATCAATAATGGGCGAGTGAATACACCGCATTTAATGCTTGAAGTACAAAGCAGTAATTCAGTTACGCCATATCAAGATCCGCTACTTTATGAGGATATTAAAGGCGTGCCGGATTCTTATTGGAATTTAGCAAAACTTGGAATGTATAACGTAAACCACGCGTCAAACGGCACCGCTCGTAAAGTATTCGCGAGTGCGTTTTATCATTCAGCGGGTAAAACGGGAACAGCTCAGGTGTTTAACTTGAACGGTAAAAATTACGATAAGAATGCAATTAAAAAAGAGTTGCACGACCACGCGTGGTATATCGGTTATGCCCCTTATGAAAACCCGACAATGGTGGTGGCATTAATTTTAGAAAATGCCGGTGGCGGCGGAAGTGCGGCAGCTCCTGTTGCTCGTCAAATTATGGATTATGTGTTAAGAAAAGGCGTTAGTGAACAACCTAATTTGCAAAATTCTGAGAAAAATCAACCGCTTGTAACAGAGGGCAATAATGAATAGTGGATTTAAAAAACTTTTTTGGAAGCTATTTTCGCTTGATCTCCTTTTGTTAATCGGTTTGTTAGCGATTACCGGCTACGGCTTATTAGTGCTTTACAGTGCTAGTGGCGGAAGTGAGAGAATGTTTACAAACCGAGTGATACAAGTTTCGCTCGGCTTAGGTTTGATGCTAGTAATGGCAATGTTTCCTCCTCGTTTTTACCAAAAAGTATCACCTTATTTGTATGTTTTTTGCTTGATATTACTGATTCTAGTGGATTTGGTGGGGGAAACCAGTAAAGGAGCTCAGCGTTGGTTAAATTTAGGTTTTGTTCGCTTTCAACCTTCTGAAATTGCTAAACTCGCCGTACCATTGATGGTTGCTACTTATTTAAGTAAGCGACCACTTCCACCAAGTTTTAAAGATACTTTTATCGCTCTGGCAATTATTATCGTGCCAACGTTATTGGTTGCGATTCAGCCCGATTTAGGGACATCTATTTTAGTTTGTTCGGCAGGGCTTTTTGTACTGTTTTTAGCTGGGCTAAGCTGGAAATTGATTGGTGCAGGCGTGGTGTTTTTGGCAGGCTTTATTCCGATAATGTGGTTTTTCTTGATGCACGATTACCAAAAAACACGGGTAATGACCTTAATCGATCCGGATAAAGACCCTCTGGGTGCAGGCTACCATATTATCCAATCTAAAATTGCGATAGGCTCCGGTGGTATTAATGGTAAAGGCTGGATGGAAGGCACGCAATCGCAATTGGAATTTTTGCCTGAACCGCACACCGATTTTATTTTTGCCGTTTTGAGTGAAGAACATGGTATGATAGGCATCTTGATTTTGCTGGCTATCTATTTATTTATTATTGCCAGAGGCTTAATGATTGGCACAAAATCAGGTTCTGCCTTTGGGCGTATATTATCGGGCGGTACAGCCCTGTTATTCTTTGTTTACGTTTTTGTAAATATTGGAATGGTAAGTGGTATTTTGCCCGTAGTCGGTGTACCATTACCACTCTTTAGCTATGGAGGAACATCTTATGTTACTCTTATGGCTGCATTTGGCTTGATGATGTCCACTTATGTGCATCGTAAACGTACAGGTAGTAACAACCCTTACGACAAGCTGAAATAAATAGGGTATCAACGCCCTGAACTTTTGCTTTTTTGCGGTATCAAAAAGCAGTGAAACTATCATCGTTACAAACAATAGCGACATCCACATAGAGGAAAAAACTTATATGAGATTAGGTAAAATTGTAACCCTGTTGTTAGCTGGATTTCTGACTTTTAGCTCATTAAATTCTTTTGCTGCGACAAAGGATTCAAAAGCTAAGTCGAGTATCTCAACAAAGAAGCAAACAGCTTCTAAAGCAACAAAAAAGACGGCAAAAATTGCTCAAAAAGTAACGGCTAAAGCTGTGAAAAAAGAGATAGCAACGATTAACAAACAATCGCCAAAGAATCTTCATAAACAGGTTATCAGCAAACATTTTCAAACAGGTGTGGCAAGTTATTACGCCAATAAATTTAATGGTCGCCGCACGGCAAATGGTGAAACCTTTAGTAATGCAAAATTGACAGCAGCCCACAGAACTTTGCCTTTTGGTACTTTGATTGAAGTAACTAATTTACGCAATGGGCGTTCAGTGGTTGTGAGAGTAAATGATAGAGGACCTTATGCTCACGCAAGAGTGCTTGATTTATCATCAGCGGCGGCTAAGCATATTGGTATGCATCATTCAGGTACAGCTAAGGTAAAAATTGCAGTAGTAAATAAAAATGCAAATGTAACAAAAGACCTTTATGCTCTGTATTAATTTAAGAGGAATTTAGACGAATTTATGAAAAAAACATTAGTGAAAGCCTTCAGTGTTGTTAGTCTTGCGGTATCAAGCATTGCTTACGCTGATTTAAATACCAACTTTAACCTACAAGCTCCACAAATTAATGCACAAACTTATATTTTGATGGATTACAACTCCGGAGAAGTATTAGTGAGCTTAAACCCTGACCAACGTCAATATCCGGCATCATTAACGAAAATGATGACTAGCTATGTGGTAGGCGAAGCATTAAAAGAAGGGAAAATCAGCAATAGCGATATGGTTACAGTTACGGAAAACTCTTGGGCACAAAAGTTTCCGGGCTCTTCATTAATGTTCTTAGATTTAAACACTAAAGTTTCTGTTGCAGATTTAATGAAAGGCTTGATTATCGTGTCAGGTAACGATGCATCTGTAGCTCTTGCGGAACACGTTTCCGGCTCTGAAGCCGCATTCATTAATGAAATGAACAAATATGTACAGCAATTCGGGTTGAAAAATACACATTTTACGACGGTGCACGGCTTAGATCACCCGGAGCAATATTCTTCAGCTCGTGATATGGCAATTATCGGAGCTCATATTATTCGCGACCACCCTGAAGAATACAAAATTCACGCAGAAAAAGAGTTTCAATATAACATCAAAAAACCACAACCAAACCGCAACGGCTTATTGTGGGATAAAACAATTCAAGTTGATGGTTTGAAAACAGGTCATACTGATAAAGCCGGTTATAACTTAGTAGCTTCAGCGGTTAATCCAAATACTCGCTTGATTTCTGTTGTAATGGGCGTGCCAACTTATAAAGGGCGTGAAGTTGAAAGTAAAAAATTACTCCAATGGGGTTTTGCCAATTTTGAGACTATCAAATCACTTCCAGCGGCACAATCTGTTGCAGAGCAAAGTGTTTATTATGGTGAAGTAAACAAAGTGCAGTTAGGTTCGGTACAAGATAGTTTTGTAACCATTCCAAAGGGCAGAGCGGCAGACTTAAAAGCTCGTTATGAGTTAGAGAAGAAAAACCTTGAAGCTCCTTTAGTAAAAGGGCAAGTAGTCGGTAAAATGATTTACCAATTAGATGGTAAAGATGTGGCAAGCACTAACTTACAAGCACTACAAGATGTTCCGGAAGCCGGTATTTTTGGCAAAGCGTGGGATTGGATCGCTTTAACTGTGAAGAGCTTATTTGATTAATCTTGTAATTAAAAATTTCATCCCCATTTAGTGTCGTACAAAATCAAGCGGTGTGATTTTGCAAAAAATTTGCAAAATTTCACCGCTTACCGTTTACAAAATAAGGATAAAAAAATGCAATCAAAAGCCGTGAATTTACAAGACTTACCACAAGCAAAATTAAAAGATTTATTAGAGTTTCCGTGCAATTTCACTTTTAAAGTAGTGGGAGCAAACCGTGCAGATTTAGTTGATGATGTAGTGGTGGTTACCCAAAAATATGCCAAAGGCGATTACAACCCTCGTGAACAAAAAAGCTCTAAAGGAACATATAACTCTGTTTCTATTGATATCATTGCGGAAAATATCGAGCAAGTAGAAACGCTCTACACAGAACTTGCTAAAATTAACGGCGTAAGAATGGTGTTATAAGTAAGGGCGAATTGTATTCGCCCTCAATTTTTCAATAACGTTACGTTGGAAAATAGAAAATGAAATTGATTATTCGCCAACTTGGCATTCAACCTTACGAAGACATTTGGCATCAAATGCAAGCCTTCACAGATGGGCGTGATGAGAACACGCTTGATGAAATCTGGCTGGTTCAGCACCCTGCCGTGTTTACACAAGGTTCGGCAGGTAAACCTGAACATCTGCTGAATTCAACTAATATTCCTGTGGTGCAAAGTGATCGTGGAGGGCAAATTACTTATCACGGCGAAGGGCAGCAGATTATGTATGTGCTGATTGATATCAAGCGACTGAAATCTCAAGGTAGAGAGGTATCGGTTCGAGATTTAGTTACAGCACTGGAGCAAACGGTCGTGAAAACGCTTGCTGATTATGGCATTGAGAGCTATCCAAAAGCTGATGCACCGGGTGTTTATGTGAATGAGAAAAAAATCTGCTCGCTTGGTTTACGCATTCGTAAAGGTTGCTCTTTTCACGGCTTGGCTCTCAATATTAATATGGATTTAACGCCTTTTAGAAACATTAATCCTTGCGGTTACGCAGGGCTTGAAATGTGCCAATTGAGTGAGCTAATCAACCACAAGGATTTAACTTGTGAAGAGGTTTCTCCCAAATTAGTCGCCCACTTTAGTGCGATTTTGGGCTATAATGACATACAATTTATTAACAACTAGGATATAAAATTTTAATGGTTACGGCTACAGCTCAAGTTACGGCAAAAAAAATGAGCCCTTTTAAAATGGAAAAAGGGGTGAAATATCGTGATGCCGCCAAAACCTCAGTGATTCAGGTGCGAAATATCGACCCTGACCAAGAATTACTCAAAAAACCGGAATGGATGAAAATCAAGCTGCCGGCAAACTCGGCAAAAATTGATAGCATCAAAAATGGTATGCGTAGGCACGGTTTGCACTCGGTGTGTGAAGAGGCTTCTTGTCCAAACTTACACGAATGTTTCAATCACGGCACGGCAACCTTTATGATTATGGGGGCAATTTGTACCCGTCGCTGCCCATTCTGTGATGTGGCACACGGAAAGCCACTCCCACTTGATCCTGATGAACCACGCAAAGTAGCAGAAACTGTGCAGGATATGAAACTCAAATATGTGGTGATTACCTCGGTGGATCGTGATGATTTGCCGGATCGTGGTGCGGCTCATTTCTCGGCAACGGTACGTGAAATCAAAGCGTTAAATCCAAACTGCAAAGTGGAAATTTTAGTACCAGACTTCCGTGGACGAGTGGAACAAGCGGTCGAAATTCTGAAACAAAATCCGCCTGATGTGTTCAACCACAACTTGGAAAATGTACCACGCTTATACCGCGAAGTTCGTCCGGGAGCAGATTATAAATGGTCGTTAGAGTTGCTGAAAATCTTCAAACAAGAGTTTCCTGATATCCCAACCAAATCAGGTTTAATGGTGGGGCTTGGCGAAACTAACGAAGAAATTTTAGAAGTAATGCAAGATTTACGCGACCACGGTGTAACAATGCTGACCATCGGTCAATATCTACAACCGAGCCGCCACCACCTCAAAGTGGAACGTTACGTTCCGCCGGCAGAGTTTGATATGTTCCGTGAAGAGGCTGAAAAAATGGGCTTTGAACACGCAGCCTGCGGACCATTTGTCCGCTCTTCCTACCACGCAGACTTACAAGCAAAAGGCGAATTGGTGAAATAATATCGATAAGGGTGAATATTATTCGCCCTTTGTTTTTGCTATTTGCAAAGTTTTAGGAAAATATCACCGCTTGTAGCTTCTCTACTTTATCCTTCCATAAATTGATGTCGTATAAATTTTTGTTGAGAATTACGATCAGACAGGATAAGAGAAAAGATCTATAAATTCAAGGACATCCGAGATAATCGCTAAAGTATTCTGCTAAATTCTTGGATTGCTCTCTCTTTTACTATGAAAAATTCTTTAATCGACATTTCTTCTAAAAGGGTATAATTTTTCTGAATTTCGCTCACAGCATTTCTTAAAATGTATCCCTTTTTAACTCTTGATGACATTCCTAAGAATACTTTTTCTAAAAAAACCAAGTCAGCATAACTACTCAATGCATTGCGAGCTTCCAGCCAATTAAACATTGGCATAAAGTTTTCAGGAAAAATGGCTCGATGTTGATTGATTTGTTGAAAGATTTTGCTTTGAATTGCATTCAAATCTTTACCAAATAATGATTGAAAATTTTTAGCCAAAAAATGATCAATCATAATATCTGATACAATGCCTTTATAAAGTCCGAAGCTATCTCGTAGTAATCTAGCGGTTAAACTATCTTGTCTGTCGCAAATTTTATCAATTAGGCGGTGCAATACGACACCGCTTTTTAAATCATCAGCTAAGTCAAGGTTGTGAATTAAGCCTTTATAAAAATCGCCGGAAAAATTGCCATATAAGGTTTGCTGGTTGGTTTTTGCATCAATTTCAAACGAAATTAATGAGTGAGCAAGAAAATTCATTTATGCCCCGAGTTCTGTTTGCTGATATTCATATCCAAACTCATTCGTTTCCCCTTTCGCCACAAATTCAAACAGATGCGTGATGCAGTTTGGGGCATCGCTGTCTTGATGGGAAACAAACAAAAGCTGGGTTTGGCTGTTATTGACGAGCTGTTCGATAAACTGTTTCACCAGTTTGCGGTTAATGCCGTCCAAGCCTTGCAGCGGTTCGTCCAAAATTAAAATCGGTGGGTGTTTAACCATTGCTCGGGTAATCAAAAGTAAGCGTTGTTGCCCCCACGAGAGCGAGCGGAACGGTTTTTTCGCCACGTTCGCCAAATTCAGCCGTTCCAGCCACTCCATTGCTTTGAGCTGTAAGCTGTTTGGGATCTGCTGATAAACGCCAATGCTGTCGAAAAAGCCGGAAATAATCACATCAATCGCCGCACAATTTACCCGATAATCCATATGTAATTGACTGCTGACGTAGCCGATATTTTTCTTAATATCCCAAATGGTTTCGCCGCTGCCTCGTTGGCGACCGAACAGGCGGATTTTGTTGGCGTAAGCTTGCGGGTGATCGCCGGTAATAATTGACAGCAGGGTTGATTTACCCGCCCCATTTGGTCCTTTAATCCACCAATGTTGTTTAGGGTGAACCGTCCAGCTGAGATTATCTAAAATCTTCTTCTCTCCATATTGGATATTCACATTTTCCAGCTCAAACGGATTGATATTTTCAGGTAGAGAAGTAAGTGGAGCAGCACTTTCCGGCAGTGGTACATTTACATTTTCTTCTGCAAATTTTAGCTGAGAATAGACCGCTTGTTGTTCGATTTCTGCTCGATGACCTTGCAAAATCAGTGATAAGTTATCTAACAAGGCAATATGATCAGCGGCATCAGGAATGTCATTGAAACGGTTGACAATCAGGACCAACGCCATTTTTGAGGGAAGTTCGGAAACTAATTGCGTCCAATACCTTACAGATTGCTGATCTAAGCCTTCAAATGGTTCATCTAAAATCAGTAAATCAGGCTCACTGACTAACATTTGGCAAAATAGCACTTTACGGCTTTCGCCTGTGGAGAGATGAATAAAAGGGCGATCCAGTAAGTACTGAATATGCAGTTTTGCTGCATATTCCTCACATAATGCGGTTTTAGAGCTACCGTTTAAAATCACTTGGCGTGCGGTTAAGCCGAAGTCATCGGGGGAGATAGTATCGTTGTTACGATCTTTGAAAATCTGCTCAATAATTTTTTGTTGTTGCTCGAAAGAGAGTAGCTGAATATTTTGAAAGCGGTTTTCATATTGCCCTGAATATAGCGAGAGTTTGCCTTGTAAGGCAAGAGAAAAAGCTGTTTTGCCCGAGCCGTTGCCGCCTACAATTACCCAAAAGGTATTTGGTTGAATAGTGAGTTCATCAATGGTTAGCTTTTGATGTTCAGCAAGCGAAAATTGAGCATCTTTAATGGTTAAATGTTGTGAGTGCATATTTATTTTTCTCTGAAATTAAAGTTGTTCGCCTACTTTAAACCAATCCGCTCTACCATTGAGGAAATCTTGCACCAACATTGGTTTTTTGCCTGCGGGTTGAAGTTGAGTGATATTCAACACACCCTCTTGAGTTGCAATTTGAATGCCTGTTTTATCTACACTTAAGATTGTGCCAGTGGGCTTGTTTTGATGAGGTAAGACAGTTGCTTGGTAAACTTTAATGCTTTGTTCAATTCCTTCCACCTCTAACGTTAAAAAACTAATAGGCCACGGGTTGAAGGCTCGGATATTACGCTCTAGCTGTATAGCAGATAAATTCCAATCCAATTTTGCTTCTTCTTTAGAAAGTTTCTCCGCATAGTTAGATTGGCTTTCGTCTTGCTTTTCCGCTTTGAATGTCTGATTTTCTAAGCCATTTAATACCTCAAGTAACGCAGGAGGAGCAAGCTCGGCAAGTTTGGCGTAAAGTGAGGCGGAGGTTTCATTAGGCTCAATCGGTGTTGTTACTTTATGTAGCATATCGCCAGTGTCTAAGCCAATGTCCATTTGCATAATGGTTACACCTGTTTCAGTATCCCCCGCCCAGATAGCACGCTGAATTGGAGCTGCTCCACGCCAACGTGGCAAGAGTGAACCGTGAACATTTAAGCAACCATATTTAGGGGCATTTAATACCACTTCAGGCAATATTAAACCGTAAGCTACTACCACCATTACATCCGCATTTAAGGCTTTAAGTTCTGCTTGAGCTTCTTCTTTACGGAGCGATTTCGGTTGAAAAACAGGAATGTTATGAGCTTCAGCAAGCTGTTTTACCGGGCTTGCTTGTAATTTTTTGCCTCGTCCAGCCGGTTTATCCGGTTGGGTGTAAACGGCAATCACGTTATGTTCGGAATTTAATAAAGCTTGTAAATGTTGAGCGGCAAAATCAGGCGTGCCGGCAAAGATAATATTGAGTTTTGACATAGTGTATTTGTTCAGTTATCAATGAAAGGGTTATTAAACCACTAAACAGCACAAATAAAAAGTGGCTTTAATGTGGTATTATTACAAGGTTAAAATTAAGAGATACAAACAATGGAATTTTTTATCCCCAAAGCGGATACAATTTTTGAAGAAGAGATTAAAAAAAGCCGTTTTATTACCTATCTCCGCCATACAGAAGGAATGGAGCAGGCAAAGGCATTTTGGCAAGAGATGAAAATGTTGCATCCGCACGCTCGCCACTGGTGTTGGGCAACAGTTGCCGGCACGCCGAATGATTCCCAACAATACGGCTTTTCTGATGATGGCGAACCTTCAGGCACAGCAGGTAAGCCTATGCTCAATTACTTATTGGGATCGGGCTTGGGAGAAATTACTGCGGTGGTGGTGCGATATTACGGAGGCATTCAGCTTGGCACCGGTGGGTTGGTAAAAGCTTACGGCAACGGCGTTCAGCAGGCATTATTGCAACTAGAGCGAGTTCGCAAAGTTTTGCGAAAAAACTACCGCTTGCAGTGTGAATATGAGCAGTTTAATACCATTTCGCATCTAATTAGCGGACGAGATATTGATATTATAGAGCAACATTTTGGGGAGAAAGTGGATTTATTGCTCGCTTTTAACCCGATAGACTTTGAGCCATTTTCTGATGAGCTTACCCAGCGTTTTTCGGGCAAACTGACTTTAATTAAAGAAGATATCTAATTTATGCAATTTTTTTCCATTATTCGTATTGTCGGCATTTTAGTGATGTGCTTTTCGTTCACAATGCTTGTGCCGGCAACAGTTGCCCTGATTTATGGCGATGGCGGTGGGCGAGCCTTTTTAGAAGCCTTTGCCTTGAATTTTTTAGTCGGCACATTGCTTTGGTGGTTGTGTCGCCATAATAAAAATGAGCTACGCTCCCGAGAAGGTTTTTTAATTGTAGTTCTGTTCTGGGTCGTGTTAGGGCTGCTGGGGGCTGTGCCTTTTATTATTTTAGAAAACCCCGATCTCAATGTGGCGGAATCCATTTTTGAATCTTTTTCCGGCTTAACCACCACTGGGGCAACGGTAATTACAGGGTTAGATAGTCTCCCGAAAGCGATTTTGTTCTACCGCCAATTCTTACAATGGCTAGGCGGAATGGGGATCATCGTATTAGCGGTAGCAATTATCCCATTACTTGGTATTGGTGGAATGCAACTTTACCGTGCCGAAATGCCCGGTCCGCTCAAAGAGCAAAAAATGCGACCTCGTATTGCAGAAACGGCGAAAGCGTTGTGGATGATTTATCTCAGTTTAACTTTATTATGTGCTTTTGCCTTTTGGCTGGCAGGAATGAGTACCTTTGATGCGATTTCACATAGTTTCTCAACGGTTTCGATTGGTGGATTTTCCACCCACGATGCCAGTATCGGCTACTTCAATAGCCCGGCGATTAACTATATTACTGTCTTTTTCTTACTGCTTTCTGCCTGTAACTTTGCCTTGCATTTCGCAGTAATTGACCGCTTGCGTGATAAGCAATCCAGAAAAAGAGGGGATATTTTAAGTCGTCTTTACTGGGGCGATTACGAATTCCGCTTCTTCTTAATGGTACAATTTGGACTGTTTTTGGTTTGTACGATAGTGCTAATGGCGTACAGTTATTTTGATAATGCTTCGGTAACTATTAGCCAAGCGTTATTCCAATCGGTTTCGATTTCTACCACCGCAGGTTTTACTACCAATGATTTCAGCCAATGGTCTTCTTTTTTACCGACTTTGCTGGTGCTTGCATCATTTATTGGCGGTTGTGCCGGCTCAACAGGTGGAGGTTTGAAAGTAATTCGGGTATTGTTGCTCTATTTGCAAAGTAAACGTGAAATCCACCGTTATATCCACCCGAATGTAATTCAACCAATCAAATTAGGCAAACACGTGCTTTCGGAACGTGTTGTAGACGGCATTTGGGCGTTTTTTTCCGCCTATTTCTTTGTGTTTGTCGTTTGCTGGCTTGCCTCAATTGCTTGCGGAATGGAAACCTTTGATGCTTTAAATGCAGTGATTGCCACGCTCAATAATTTAGGTCCTGCACTAGGTAGTGTGAGTAGCAACTTCACCCAAGTGCCGGACAGTGCCAAGCTGGTTCTCACTTTTGCTATGGTATGCGGGCGTTTGGAAGTATTTACCTTACTGGTTATTTTAAGCCCTGTATTTTGGAAAGACTAATGAAAACTCTAATTCTCTATTTTACGACCGATGGTCAAACGAAAAAAATTGCCGAGCGACTGGCGGAAAACATCACTCACGAGGTTGAGTTGATTTCTCTCAAAGATCAAGCGGTCAATTTTGCCGAAAAAATTGCAAATGCCGATCAAATTGTGATTGGGGCTTCAATTCGCTATGGGCATTTTAATCCGTTGGTTTATCAGTTTGTGGAACGGCATTATGTGGCGTTAAATCAGAAGAAAACCGCTTTTTACGGTGTGAATTTAACTGCTCGTAAAGAGAATCGAAGTACACCGGAAACTAATACCTACGTGCGTAAATTTTTAGCGAGGGTGAAATGGCATCCGACTGATGTGGAAGTGTTTGCCGGAGCGTTACTTTATCCACGCTATACTTGGTTTGATCGTATGATGATTCGTTTTATTATGAAAATCACCAAAGGCGAAACGGACACTCGCAAAGAATATGAATATACCAATTGGCAACAAGTAGAAAATTTTGGCAAAAAATTGAGCAACCGGTTATAATTCTAATGACTTAGATCAAAAAATGGGAATTTGAGTAATAGGTATAAATTTTCAAATTTTTGATTATAATAGCCGTCCTCTGATCTGATGAGGATCACATTTTAACCTAATTAAACTAAAGGAAAGCCCAAATGAGTATTTTAAAAGAGTTTCGTGAATTTGCCGTAAAAGGCAATGTTGTTGATATGGCTGTCGGTGTGATCATCGGTGGAGCATTTGGTAAAATCGTATCGTCATTAGTGAGCGATGTAGTTATGCCACCAATCGGTTGGTTAATCGGTGGTGTAGATTTCAAAGATCTTGCTATTGAAATTGCACCAGCTAAAGAAGGTGCGGAAGCCGTAATGCTTAAATACGGTGCATTTATCCAAAACGTATTTGATTTCTTAATTATCGCACTTGCTGTATTCGGTATGGTGAAAGTGATTAATTCACTGAAGAAAGCTCCTGTTGTAGAAGAAGCACCTGCAGAGCCAACAGCAGAAGAGAAATTATTAACAGAAATCCGCGATTTATTGAAAAAATAATTATCTGATTTAAAAAGGCTATTTTAGAACTTACTAAAATAGCCTTTTTACTTTAGCTTTAGAAAATGAAAAAACCGACTATCGCTAGTCGGTTTTTCATATCTATTCGATATTACGCTAATTTTTTGATTTGCGCGCTCAATTTAGATTTGTGGTTAGCGGCTTTGTTAGCGTGGATTAAGCCTTTAGACGCCATACGGTCTACGACTTTTTGCATTTCAACGAAAGCGGCTGTTGCTACTGCTTTATCACCTGTCGCTACTGCTGCGTATACTTTTTTGATGAATGTACGCATCATTGAGCGTTGGCTTGCGTTGTGTTGGCGGCGTTTTTCAGATTGAACCGCACGTTTTTTTGCTGACTTGATATTAGCCAAGGTCAAACTCCTAAAATATCTGTGTAAAAATTAGATATAAACCGATTTTCGGTTTATATTGCCTATCGATAGTTTTTAATTCATTTTCAACGAGACACGTGCTTGAAAATAACACCGTTTTTCTGATAGAAAACGATAGGGCGAGATTTTAACAGTTTTTTTCTGATTTTCCTATAACAAACTGCTAAAATTATGATCGATTTTTAGGATCGCACTACAAGCGGTCTGATTTTTCAATAATTTTACCAATATTACACTCTTTATTATGAGCAAAAAACTTTTAAGATCAGGAATGATCGTAAGCGGAATGACCTTAATTTCACGTATTTTGGGGTTAATTCGCGACATTGTGGTAGCAACTCTGTTAGGTACAGGTGTGAGTGCCGATATTTTCTTATTCGCCAACCGCATTCCTAATTTTCTCCGCCGTTTGTTCGCCGAAGGGGCATTTTCCAAAGCCTTTGTTCCTGTGTTGGCGGAATATAATGCCGATAATGACCTAAACAAAACCAGAGAATTCATCGCTAAAGTATCGGGTACATTGGGAGGCTTAGTAACTATTGTTACCCTTGTGGCAATGGTTGCCTCGCCTGTGGTGGCTGCCCTATTCGGAACAGGCTGGTTTTTGGATTGGCTGAATGACGGACCGAATGCGGAAAAATTTACCCAAGCTTCCTTTTTGCTGAAAATCACTTTCCCTTATTTGTGGTTTATCACCTTCGTAGCATTGTCCGGAGCAGTGCTTAATACCATCGGAAAGTTTGGCGTAATGGCGTTTTCGCCGGTATTGCTGAATGTGGCAATTATTGGTGTGGCGTTACTGGGTAGAGATTATTTCGACTCGCCGGATGTTGCTCTTGCGTGGGGGGTATTTTTAGGCGGATTGTTGCAATTCCTGTTCCAAATTCCGTTTATGAAAAAAGAGGGATTATTGGTTAAGCCAAAATGGGCGTGGAAAGATGAAGGGGTAACGAAAGTTCGTAAATTGATGATTCCTGCTTTATTTGGCGTTTCAGTTACCCAATTAAACTTATTGCTCAATCAAGTGATTGCGTCATTTTTGATTACGGGTTCGATTAGCTGGATGTATTACGCCGACCGCCTCATTGAGTTTCCACTCGGCTTATTCGGCATTGCGATTTCCACCGTAGTGCTGCCGAGCCTTTCCCGCATTGCCAAAAATAAAGATCTGACCGAATTACAGCGTGGCGAAAACTTTCAAAACACAATGGATTGGGGCGTGAGAATGGTATTGTTGCTCGGTATTCCGGCAATGATCGGAATGGCGGTGCTTGCTCAGCCGATTATTATGACAATGTTTATGCGAGGCAAATTTGGCTTTGAAGATGTGCTGGCGACCTCTTATCCGCTCTATGTTATGTGTTTAGGACTAAACAGCTATATGCTGATTAGTGTGTTGGCGAACGGTTTCTATGCTCATCAAAACACGAAAATGCCGGTGAAAGTAGGGATTATTGCCGCCATCAGCAATATCTTTTTCGGATTAGCCTTCGCTCCGTTTTGGGGCTATATCGGCTTAGCATTGGCATCGGCTTGTTCGGCATTAGTGAATGTGAGTTTGCTTTACTTCCACTTGTCAAAAAGTGGTTATTATAAAGTAAGCCGCACCACCATTATTTTTGTGTTAAAACTACTGATTGCAGCTTGTGTGATGGGGGCGTTATTGGCTTATTTCACACCGGCGATTGAAACTTGGGCGTTAATGACGCTATGGCAGAAAATTTATTGGTTGATTTGGTTGATGATTTTAGCCGCCGGTAGTTATTTTGTAGCCATTATTAGCTTAGGTATTCGTAAAAAAGACTTTAGAGCCGCGGAATAAATGTTGAAATTGAAAGTACCACCGCTGGTTTGGTTTCTATTTTGTGCTGCGTTAATGTGGTGGATTGGGCGAGTTTTACCGGTCCATTTACCTAATTATCAACACCCCATAATATTTATATTGGGAGCATTGATTGCGGTAATTGGGTTAGTGATTGCCATATCGGCGGTAGTTACGATGAGAAAAGCAGAAACAACATCTAGCCCTTTTCAGCCACAAAATACTTTTCAGATTGTGGATTGGGGGATTTATCGTAAAAGCCGAAATCCGATGTATCTTTCATTACTATTAGGCTTAATTGCGTGGGCGTTGTGGCTTGGATCGATTTTTGCGTGGTTTGTTTTGCCTCTATTCATTGGGCTAATTACCTATTTCCAAATTAAACCGGAAGAACAAATTCTCACCCAAAAATTTGGACAACGTTATTTAGATTATGCAAGTCGGGTGAGACGTTGGCTTTAAAATACAAGCGGTTAGATTTTAATGGAAATTTGCAAAATTTTCCGAAAATCTAACCGCTTGTTTAATCGTTTAAGACTTAGTCTAAATTATTGACATCAGCCGTCATTAAGTTGTGCGAGTTATCCATCGCTAAATTAATAAAGCGTTCATACTGTTGTAGCACGTCGGCAATTAATTCTGCTTTGGTCATATACTGCACATCATAGCCCTCTCGCCCGTCTAGGAAGTAGGTGATTGGCTCGTAAACCATATTTTCTTCAATATTTGGTAAGTTATCATCGCCTACCACTAAATCAGATAATTGGCGTGGTACGCTTTCAATACCGTAGATGAAATTGCGTAAATTCTCTTTTACCACCTCAAACTCTAATTTAGGGTTGGTTTGGTTGGTAAAATTCATTTTTGCGGTTAAGCCATAGCTTTCAAATTCCTCAATTAATTCAAGGAAAGCAGGTCTTGCAACTTTAATAAAGAAATGGCGAACATCTTGTTGTTTGCTTGGATTAATAATTTTTTCCAAACGTTGTTTCCAATCTTTTCCAGCCCAATTTTGGCTGCCTTGAGAAAGTTTTTTATTGAAGTATTGGTTATCAACCATTAAGCCTTTCCATAAGCCAACGCAGAGAATAAGCATAATGAATGTAAATGGTAGAGCGATAATCAACGTCATTGTTTGTAGCGATGATAAACCGCCTGAATAAAGCAATGACAGTGCCAATACTGCTAATATCACACCCCAGAGAATAGTCTGCCATTTCGGGGCTTTTTCTTCGCCTTGTGAGGCAATACTGTTAAGTACAAAAATACCTGAGTCCGCGGAGGTAATGAAGAAAATTGAGATTACGACAACGGCAATGAAAGAAGCAATTGTGCCGAAAGGTAGTTGCTCAAAGAGTGTAAAGAGTAGTTGTTCTGTGTTATTGCTTACTTCAGCTAATGCTCCAGCGGTTTGTTGATCAAACCAGATAGCAGAGCTACCAAAGCTGGTCATCCATAAAATGTTAAACAGCGATGGTACGAATAACACGCCTAAAATAAATTCACGAATGGTTCTGCCTTTGGAAATTTTAGCGATAAATAAGCCGACGAACGGAGCCCAAGAAGCCCACCACGCCCAGTAGAGAACTGTCCAGCCACTTAACCAGCCTTGACTTTCAGGCTCATAAGCGAATGTTCGGAAACTGAGTTCTAGCAATGAGCTAAAGTAGTAGCCTAAATTCTCGGTTAAACTTGAGAAGAGGAATAGCGTTGGACCCGTAATCATGACAAAAATCAGTAGTAAGCCCGCAAGGGTTAGATTGATTTCACTTAAAATTTTAACGCCTTTTCCAACTCCTGTAATAGCAGAGAATACGGCTAATGACATCGCCACAATAACCATTACGGCAAGCACCGCAAAACCACTGTTTTCAATTAACCCTAAGTTATTAAAGCCGGCACTCACTTGCATAACCCCGAAGCCGAGCGTGGTAGTTAAACCAAAAATAGTGCTACAAAGGGCGATAACATCAATCGTATGTCCCCAAAAGCCTGAAATACGGTGCTTTAGTAGAGGGTAAAAGCCGGAACGAACCGTAAGTGGTAATTTGTATCTAAAACCAAAGTAAGCCAGAGCGAGGGCGATTACGCCATAAATTGCCCACGCGTGAATTCCCCAATGGTAGAAAGTAGTAACCATCGCTTCTTTTGCTCGTTCTGCTTGCGTTAAATTTTCGTGTACAGGCTTGAGATAATGCAGAATCGGCTCAGCAACGCCAAAGTACATTAATCCGATACCCATACCGGCGGCGAATAGCATCGCAATCCAAGAGCCAAAACTAAACTCAGGTTCATCAGTATCTGCCCCTAATTTAATATCGCCTAAGCGGCTGACAGAAAGAAAAATCAGAAACAGAAAAAAGATTGAGCCGGCAAAAATGTAGAACCAACTAAAATTTTTAAAAAGGATATTTTTAATTGCATCGAGGGAGGCTTGTGCAGTCTGAGGAAAGACAATACAGAATATCGCCACAAAGCCGACAAAAAAGACACTAGGAAGGAAGATAGGTGCTTTAAAGGTACTTCCTGTTTGTAATTTTTTGATGAAATCCAATGGTATTTACCTCTATCATTTATTATTCAGAAGTCCGAATATAGCAAAAAGTTATAAAAATGACAAATTAGGTGGAATTTGTAATAAGCATAACTTTTGTAAAAAAGTCGTAAAAAGCAACCGCTTGCACATTCATTATTTGTGAGTAGAATATTTTTTATTTATAAAAACAAAAAGACAATGCATACACAACATAGTGCTCCCAAAATGGTTTTACCCATTTTACTTTTGATCTCCCTTTCTCATTTGCTGAATGATTTAATTCAGGCGGTAATGGTCTCAATTTACCCGATGCTGAAACAAAATTATCAACTGAGTTTTGCTCAAATCGGTATGATTTCGTTAATTTACCAAATTACCGCATCTATTATTCAGCCGGGTATCGGGCTTTATACCGATAAATACCCAAAACCGAATTTGCTACCAATAGGTATGTTAATCACCCTTTTCTCTGTGATTTTACTTGCCTTCGCTCCCAACTTTGGAGTATTGCTGATCGCGGCAGCTTTAATGGGTATTGGCTCAGCCACTTTTCACCCTGAAGCCTCTCGGGTTGCTAGAATGGCATCAGGCGGTAAATTTGGCACGGCTCAGTCGCTTTTCCAAGTAGGAGGAAATAGTGGCTCGGCGTTAGGTCCGCTCTTGGTTGCGTTATTTATTGTGCCTAAAGGGCAAAATGCAGTGATTTGGATTGTGGCATTTGCATTATTAGCATTGTGGATTTTATATAAAGTGAGTCGTTGGGTGAAATATGAAGCCAAGCCATTATTTGTTTCATCAAACCATATTCAGCAACGTTTGCACGGCAAGTTATTAGCCAGAGCATTATTAATTATTGCCTTATTAATGTTAGCGAAGTTTATTTATATCGCCAGCCTCAGCAACTATTTTACCTTCTATTTAATGGAAAAATTTCAGTTGAATATGGCAACTGCACAGCTCTATCTTTTTGTATTTTTGGGGGCGGTTGCAGTAGGCACTTTTGCCGGCGGACCGATTGGCGATAAGATCGGACGAAATGCGGTAATTTGGTTCTCTTTCTTAGGAATGGCACCTTTTGCATTATTATTGCCTCACGCCGATTTGTTTTGGACGATTGTATGTGCGATTTTCGCCGGCTTTATTATGTCATCGGCGTTTTCGGCAATGGTGGTTTATGCTCAAGAAGCGGTGCCGGGTAGAGTTGGGCTGATTTCAGGTACAATGTTTGGCTTAATGTTTGGTATTGGCGGTTTAAGTGCTGCTGTATTAGGCTTTTTTGCTGACGAATACGGCTTAGATGCTATTTTTAAAGTCTGTGCCTATTTGCCGTTGCTAGGCTTTGCTGCATTAGGCTTGCCGAAACGAAATATTTAATGCTTTTTAGTGTTGGGCTTTTGCTCTGGCTTTTTTCATACTGAGTAAGAAAATAATGACACCAATCCAAACCAAAATGTAGCCAACCGAACGTTCGGCAGAGAGTTTTTCATTAAAGATCAGCACGCCACATAAAAATTGTAATGAAGGTGAGATGTATTGCAACATACCGAGTAAAGACATTGAAATGCGTCTTGCCCCCATTGCAAACCAAAGTAGTGGAATGGTGGTGGCAGCTCCTGAGCAGAGTAGTACCGTCATTTGCAAACTATTGAGTTCGCCGAATACTAAGATGTTTTGGTTATAACAAAAGCAAAGGTAGGCTATTGCAAAAGGCGACATCAGCAAGGTTTCAAGGGCTAAGCCCGATAATGGTTCCATTGGGGCGAGTTTGCGGATCAGTCCATAAATACAGAAACTGGCAGCTAAAATGAGTGCCACCCAAGGCACTTGTCCCGCAGGAATTGCCAGCCATAAAATGCCTGCAATCGCAAAACCAACAGAAAGTAATTGAGCCTTATTTAATTGTTCTTTTAGTACCAGATAGCCAACAAATACATTCAAGATAGGGTTAATGAAATAGCCGAGACTGGCATCTAAAATATGCTCGTTAGTAATCGCCCACAAATAAGCCAGCCAGTTCAAGCCAATCATAAAAGAAGAAAGGAAGAAGATTCCCAACACTTTGGGCTGTTTGAAGGCATTGATTACTGCTCGCCCCTGTTGGAAAATTAGCAATAGAATAATGGCAAACACGGCAGACCATACCACCCGTTGAGCTAAAATTTGCTCGGCAGGCATTCCCGATTGATTAATCGGATACCAATAGATTGGAAACATTCCCCACGTCAAATAACACAGCAGAGCATAGTGCCAACCTTGTAATTTGCCTGAAATATTCATTTTGCTTTCCTAAAACAGAGTGTACAAGCGGTCATATTTGTTGATTTTTTTGCAAATTGCAAATAACAAAATGCCATAAAAAACTAGGCTTTTTCGATACCGAAAGAAATGACCTCTTCAATTTTCTTTGCATTCATCGCAAGCATTAAGAGCCTATCTACTCCCAGTGCGACCCCCGAACAGTTTGGAAAACCTGCTTTGAGAGCCGCTAGGAAACGCACGTCTAGCTGTTGTGGTTCAAGCCCCATTTTTTCTCGTTGTAAATTGTCTTGCTCAAAGCGATGGATTTGCTCGTTTGCGTCGTCTAATTCGTGAAAACCATTACAGAGTTCTAAGCCCTTGTAATAAAACTCAAAACGCTCGGCAACACGGTGATCTTCCGAGCTTATCTGTGCTAACGCGGCTTGAGATGAAGGGAAGTGGTAAACCGCTGTTGGACGATCTTGTCCGATATTTGGCTCTACTACTTCACTGAATAAAAATTGCAGTAAGGTTTCACGATTTTCGTCATCTTCACATTGCAAACCGTGTTTTCTTGCTTTTTCGACTAATTGGGCTTTAGGGGTAGAGAGCGGATCTAACCCAACGTGGGTTTGGAATACAAATTGATAGCTAAAAGATTCCGCCGGTTCGCAATCTAAAATCTGTTGTAGTAAATCGTCCACTTCATTGATTAAACGATACATATCAAAATGCGGACGATACCATTCCAACATTGTAAATTCAGGATTGTGGCGTTTGCCTGCTTCTTCATTACGGAACACTTTGCAAATTTGAAAAATCGGACCGCTGCCTGCCGCAAGCAAACGCTTCATATGGTATTCAGGGCTTGTCATCAAATGGAGTGTTTTCGCCTCGCTGCTAAACGGCGATAAAAATTGTGTGCTGAACGTAGAAAGATGTACATCAGTAACCGAGAATTCACTTAAAATTGGGGTTTCTACTTCTAAAATGCCACGATCGGTAAAGAACTTACGCAATTCAGCAATAATTTTAGCACGTTGAATGAGATGAGGGATTGAGGCGGTAGGTTGCCAATCAATGTTATCGAGTTGTAAATTATTCATAAAAAATGACCGCTTGAAAATATATCACTATTTTAGCCTAAAAAAACGTATCGCCCTAGTTATCGAGCAAGAAAAAATAAAGCGAGTTTTTTAACTTTTCTGCAACAAATTATATTTTCTCATTTTAAACATTAGAAATTTTCTCTTTATAACTCTCCAATTAAGAGCCATTCTCAATACCTTTGTTATGCTTAGTTACCTTTTTTGAGGTAGATCACAAAATCGCACTTTTTATGTTAATAAATTGTAAAAACGGCTTATCTGATTGATTAAATAGTGGCAAAATAGAACCACTTTTAATGAATAAGTTTATTTAACTTTCGGAGTGCATTATGCAAAGTGTTAATTTTGATGTGGCGATTATCGGTGCCGGCGGTGGTGGCTTGCGTGCTGCCATTGCAGCGGCTGAAGCAAATCCAAATCTGAAAATTGCTTTAATTTCAAAAGTTTACCCGATGCGTAGCCATACAGTGGCAGCAGAAGGTGGCTCAGCAGCTGTAATTAAAGATACCGATTCTTACGATAATCATTTTAATGATACAGTGGGCGGTGGCGACTGGTTATGTGAGCAAGATATTGTGGAGTATTTTGTGGAGCATTCACCGATTGAAATGACACAGTTGGAGCGTTGGGGTTGTCCGTGGAGTCGTCGTGAAGACGGTGAAGTAAACGTTCGCCGTTTCGGTGGAATGAAAATTGAGCGTACTTGGTTTGCTGCAGATAAAACCGGCTTCCACATCTTACACACTTTATTCCAAACTTCGATTAAATATCCGAACATTGTCCGCTTTGATGAACATTTCGTACTGGATATTTTAACCGACAATGGCGAAGCTCGCGGTTGTGTAGCGATGAATATGATGGAAGGAACTTTAGTGCAAATCAACGCAAATGCAGTTGTGATTGCAACTGGTGGTGGTTGTCGTACTTATCGTTTCAATACTAACGGCGGTATTGTAACCGGCGACGGTTTATCAATGGCGTATCGTCACGGTGTGGCTTTGCGTGATATGGAATTCGTTCAATATCACCCAACCGGCTTACCGAATACCGGTATTTTGATGACGGAAGGTTGTCGTGGTGAAGGCGGTATCTTAGTGAATAAAGATGGCTATCGCTACTTACAAGATTACGGTTTAGGACCTGAAACGCCAATCGGCAAACCGGAAAACAAATATATGGAATTAGGTCCGCGTGATAAAGTTTCTCAAGCGTTCTGGCAAGAGTGGCGTAAAGGCAATACCTTAAAAACTGCAAAAGGTGTTGATGTAGTTCACTTAGATTTACGTCATTTAGGTGAGAAATATTTACTTGAACGTTTACCGTTTATCTGCGAATTAGCGAAAGCTTATGAAGGCGTTGATCCTGCGAAAGCTCCAATTCCAGTTCGTCCTGTTGTTCACTATACAATGGGTGGTATTGAAGTGGATATGAATGCAGAAACGTCAATTAAAGGCTTATTTGCAGTAGGTGAATGTGCATCATCAGGCTTACACGGGGCAAACCGTTTAGGTTCTAACTCCCTAGCAGAATTAGTGGTATTTGGTAAAGTTGCGGGTGAAAATGCAGCTCGCCGTGCGTTGGAAGTAACTTCTCGTAATCAACCACAAATTGATGCTCAAGCAAAAGATATTGTGGCTCGTTTACATTCGTTAGCAAATCAAGAAGGAAATGAATCTTGGTCTGATATTCGTAACCAAATGGGCGATGCAATGGAAGAAGGTTGTGGTATCTACCGTACACAAGAAAGTATGGAAGCTACTGTGAATAAAATCCAAGAGTTAAAAGAGCGTTATAAAAATATTAGCGTGAAAGATAAATCAAGCGTGTTTAACACCGATTTACTCTATAAAATTGAGTTAGGTTTTATCTTAGATGTTGCTCAGTCTATTGCTTGCTCTGCGGTGGAACGTAAAGAATCTCGTGGTGCACATCAACGTTTAGATTATGTTGAACGTGATGATGTGAATTACTTGAAACATACACAGGCTTTCTATAACGCAGATGGTACACCAACCATTAAATATAGCGATGTGAAGATTACTAAATCACAACCAGCTAAACGTGTGTACGGTGCAGAAGCGGAAGCACAAGAAAAAGCGAAAAAAGCAGCAGAAGCTCAAGCACAATAATAGAGAAGGAGCGAGAAAATGGCAAATTTAGATAAAATGACCATCGAAGTGCTACGCTACAATCCGGAATCAGATAGCGAGCCACATTTAGATAGATATGAAGTGCCTTATGATAGCCAAACTTCACTATTAGATGCACTGGGTTACATTAAAGACGAGCTTGAGCCTGAGCTTTCATATCGCTGGTCTTGCCGTATGGCGATCTGCGGATCTTGTGGGATGATGGTAAACGGTAAACCAAAACTGGCGTGTAAAACTTTCTTACGTGATTACAGCGGCTTTATGCGAATTGAACCGCTTGCTAACTTCCCGATTGAGCGTGATTTAGTAGTGGATTTAAGCCACTTTATTGATAGCATTGAGGCAATTAAACCTTATGTGATTGATAACAAAGCACCGGAAGGTCAGCGTACTAAACAAACACCGGCACAGTTAGAGAAGTATCGTCAATTCTCAATGTGTATTAACTGTGGTTTATGCTATGCAGCTTGTCCGCAATTTGGTTTAAACCCTGAGTTCATCGGTCCTGCGGCAATTACATTAGCTCATCGCTATAACCTGGATAACCGTGATAACGGACGTGAAGAGCGAATGAAATTGCTCAGCAGTAAAAATGGGGTGTGGAGTTGTACTTTTGTGGGCTACTGCTCAGAAGTTTGTCCGAAACACGTTGGTCCTGCTTCAGCCGTGAACCAAGGCAAGCTAGAAAGTGCAAAAGATTATGTTATCTCAATGATCAAACCGAGATAGGAGGAAGAAATGTCAGCAACAAAACGTAGACCTTATGTTCGAGGAATGAAAGCAAGCTGGTGGAAAAAACTTGATTTCTACAAAATGTATATGGTGCGTGAAGCGACCTGTCTTCCAACGGTTTGGTTCTGTATCGTACTATTTTATGGTGCAGTTGCATTAAGTAAAGGCACATTTGCAACCGACTTTGTAGATTTCTTACAAAATCCATTTGTGGTTGTACTAAATATCATCTCGCTTGCAGCAATGTTTTACCACGCGGCAACACTTTATGTAATGACGCCTGAAGTGATGTCAGTTATGGTAAAAGGTAAACATCTACCGGTTTCTGTCGGAAGAAACATTCTTTGGGCTGCAACAGGTGTAATTAGCTTAATTGCATTAATCTTAGTTTATATTTAAGAAGGGGAAGAAAATGAGTTTAGATCAAAACCCAAAACGTTCAAATGAACCACCTGTCTGGTTACTCTTTAGTGCTGGCGGTATGATTAGTGCATTATTTTTTCCTGTAGTAATTTTTATTATCGGCTTATTGTTACCGTTTGGATTAGTTTCGCCTGATAATATTATTGCTTTTGCCCATACTTGCATCGGAAAACTGACTATTATGGCATTAGCTATTTTCCCAATGTGGGCGGGTATGCACCGTATCCATCACGGCTTGCACGATCTGAAAGTTCACACACCGGCGGGTAATGTGATTTTCTATGGATTATCTATCTTATATACAATCCTAGTGATCATCGCTGTAGTTCAGATCTAATTTTGGAAGACCATCTTACATAGAGATGGTCTTTTTTATCTTTTTACAAGCGGTCGAGTTTACAAAGAAATTTGCAAACATTATGAATTCTGCTGATAAAATGATCGCTTTGTATTAAATATCTTCAAAAAAGATCTTTTTTAAAATTTTTTGCAAAAAACACTTGCGTTCATTTTAGATTTCTCTATAATGCACCCCACACAACGACGCACTGTTGTGAAGAGATTAAGTTTGATTCCGGTGCGTCGTTTTATTTTGCTCTTTAACAATTTATCAGACAATCTGTGTGGGCACTTGTTGATTGACTTGATTTTAAAAATATTTTTTAATTTTGAAGTCTTAATAGGTGCTAACTAGAAATTCATTTTAACTTTTTTAAGTTT
>NZ_JBAJJM010000026.1:0-5797 GCF_036880405.1 Mannheimia indoligenes
CTAAGTAGAGATACTTAGGTTTTTTTGTTTTTTATCTAGCATAGAATTATTTTGTAAAATAAGGTATAAAAATGACCGATTGTTAGCAGGAGAAAGTTGCACAAGCGGTCGATTTTTCGGGGAAAGTTACAGCTCGTTTTAGCTCCATTCAAGTGTGTAAGGCTTAATGCCAATTTCTTTACTATTAAGACATCCCTGTAGAGTTCTAACATTATTAACAATATTTTCAGTAATTAGGTTGGCTTGTCTCATTTTTTCTTCAGTAACATTAGGATCCTTTTCATTAAATAAAATCGCATTCAGTAATCTTTCGGCGTGCATTCCATCTCGGCAGTAGTGCAAAACACCAACATCGTTAAATGCTGTAGCTACTGAGCTGATTTGTGTAGTTGCTATGCCTAATGCACCATCTTCTCCACCTAATTCTCTAAAGAGTTGATGATGTGGGAATCCACCGCAAGCTAAGAAAAATGAGCGACGGAATACGACATTTCCTCCACAGGTCATTCGCATATATTGCCAAGCTTGGTCAAAATTGGGGTGGGTACTGTAGCGTTTATCTAAGTCAATCGGCGTTAATGCCAGGCGAACCAAAGCAGTTTCAGGTTTGAATTCAAAAATCTTTGTGGCTACCTGTAATGCTCCGTTTTCATAAGCATCATCAGCATCTAAAAAGGCGATTAAATCCGCTTCACTTTGTAATGCTCCCCAATTACGGGTTTTTGCCACGCCATTATTTTGAGGTATTTGTTCTACTCTAATTTTATCAGGTACTTGGGCTTGTAAATATTGGGCTAGAGCAAGTGTATTATCAGTTGAGCCATCATCAATCAGCCATAGTAGATTTAATTCCGGTTGATTTAATACACTTTGAACGGCTCGAACAAGCGTGTTTTCGGCGTTGTAGCAAGGAATAATGACATCAATCATATAAATTCTGCTCCTTGTTTGGTTACTCTCAAAATAGAAGCGTAATTTTCTTTCCAGTCGCCTAATACAATACGCGTAAAGCTAGTATGTTGATGGATTGCTTGGCGATGTGTATGTCCGTGTATAAGTTGCTTTGTGCCGAATTTAGCGACAATTTGAGATGTAAATTCATTATTCACATCCATAATTTCAGCGGATTTACCACGCTTTTCTTGTTTGCTTTTAGAGCGGATTTTTTCTGCAATATGAATTCGCCAAGAAAGTGGAAACATTAAAAAGATTGTTTGTCGCCATTTTTGGTGGACTTTTTTACGGAATTGTTGGTATTTTACGTCATCAGTACAAAGTGTGTCGCCGTGGCAAAGTAATGTGGATGTGCCGAATAAGTCAATGACGTTATAATCAGGTAAAATAATCATACCCGTTTGTTCGCTAAAACGTTTCCCAATTAAAAAATCACGATTTCCACAAATAAAATAGCATTTTGTACCGCTTGTCGTGAGGGTTTTAATTGCATTTTTAACAGTTGAAATGAGTTCAGACTCTTCATCATCGCCAATCCAAAAATCAAACAGATCGCCTAAGATATAAACTGACTCAGCAAGCGGTGCTTTTTCTTGCATAAATTGCAAAAAAAGATCGGTAATTTCAGGTTGATTTTCGTTTAAGTGCAGATCGGCAATAAAATAATAAGTCATTTGATATTTTTGATAAAAAGAAAACGGTTCAATTTTTTACAAAATCGAACCGTTTGTCAAAGGTTTAATTAGCTTAATCTTTAAAGATGCCGCGAATGAATTGCACCGAGAGGAAGAATAAGAAAGCGAGTACAGCATAAAGGACATAGCTCATAATCGGTTTACTTACAGTTTCCGCTTCAGCTAATGGCTTGATAGAAACAATATTTCTAAATTCATTTAGCCAGTTAATACGCCAGCCGTAATATTTAATTTGCACACGTTGTTTCTCATTTGCGTAGGCTTGTGCTTTGGCTTGGATATCCGCTGAACCAAATTTGAAATAAGGCGGCAAGCCCCAGCCCGTATCTTCGTTACGGTACACCATCACTTTCTTGGTTTCAGGCTCTTCGGTAAAGAGAAAGTAAACATCACGCACTTGACCATCAGCAGGGTTTGATTTGCTAATCACGCCGTCTTTATCCATTCTGCGAACTTCCATTCCCGTTACTAGCGTTTCTTCATAGCTTGGCATTGCGTAATTAACTGCTCCACCTAACACAATAAAAAAGGCAAGTGAGACTAAAATTAGAAAATATTTGAGCATAATTCTCATATTCTGTTCCTTATAATTGAATTTTAAATAAGTTTTGCACATTTTTGGTTGTAATGCGAGCAAATTCTTCTGTTGAAACCCCTTTTAATGTAGCAACATATTCACAAGTTTCTCTCACATAAGCAGGCTGATTTGGCTTTCCTCGATAAGGAATGGGAGCTAGATAAGGCGAATCTGTTTCCACTAATAGACGATCTAATGGTACTTTTCTGACCACATCTCGTAATTCTTCCGCATTACGAAAGGTAATAATACCTGAAATTGAAATATAAAAGCCGATATCTAAGGCTCGCTTTGCCATTGTCCAATCTTCCGTAAAGCAATGCAAAACACCACCGCATTTTTCTGCATTATTTTGTTCTAACATATCCATTGTATCTTGGCGTGCTGAGCGAGAATGGATAATTAATGGCTTGTTCAGTTTATTTGCAATTTCAATTTGTTGAACAAAGAGCGATTGCTGTAATGCTTTGGTTTCTGGTGTGTAGTGATAGTCCAAGCCTGTTTCGCCAATGGCAACCACTTTTGGATCTTGAGCAAATTCAAAGAGTTTATCGTAATCAAAAGGTTCATCTTCCACATTTAATGGGTGTACGCCACAAGAAAGTGATACGTCATTGCGATGAGCAGTTAAATTTTTCATTGCTTCAAAACGCCCAACAGTGGTACAAACAGAAAGAAAATGATGAACGCCACGAGCTTTTGCGTTTTCAATCACTTCATCAATATTTTTATGTCGGGTTTCGTAGTCTAAAGAGTCTAAATGACAGTGTGAATCTATAATAAATAAGTCTTTCATTTTTTTCCTTTTATTCAAAAATCAAAACCAACTTCGTTAAACAATCCAATAACATCAACTCCTGATTTACCGCATTTATTTGCACTAAATCTCGCTGGGTTTGTTGGAGGATTTGCTGCCCTTGCAGTAATCCGTGAGCGGTGAGTTGCTGACTAAATGGGATAATGCCATTTTGGAGATCTGGATTGAGCCAACCTTGTATGATGTTCATTTTGGCTTTGAGAGCATCATTGAAGAAACTTTCGAGCCATTCAAGTTGTTGTAAAACATCCTCTTTTTCTTTGTCGAAGGCTTGAAAGAGTAGTACAACATCTCGGCTTTTATAGAAACGCCAGAAGGTTTGTAGGAACGCTTTTCGTTGTTGCAAGCGGTCATTTTCCAGAAAAGTTTTGCAAATAAGTGGGCGAGAGCGACAAAGGCGGAGAGCGGTTTCTAGCTCGTGCATTGAGGTTGCAGGAAATTCCGTTTGCAACCATTGCATTGCTTCCGTAGTTTGTGGAGCATAAAGTACCCACGTTTGGCTGCGGCTTTGAATGGTCGCTAACACGGTAGATTGCAACGGGGCTTCCAGCAAGAAATAGACATTCTCACGTGGTTCTTCAAGGGTTTTGAGTAGAGCATTACTGCTGGCTTCGGTTAAGCGAGCTACTCCTCGAATATAGACAACCGTATTACCTCCTTGTTGGGCGAAATTTTGTAGGTTAGCGATCAACTCTCGCACCTGATCGATACCAATATCTTTTCCCTCAATAGGTTCTAAGATATGGAAGTCGGGGTGATTTTTGCTTTGTGTAAGTTGGCAACTTTTACATTGAGAGCAAGGCTCATTGCTTGTTTTTTCGGTGCAAAGTAACCACTCAGCCACTTTTTTGATTAAAGTATCTGTGCCTAGCCCGACATCGGTTTTAAACAGCAGGGCGTGGTGTCCGTATCCATTTAAAAATGAAGCGATTATTTGTTGGTAAGTGCTTTCAAGCCAAATGTACATTATTTCAGCCAATTTCTAATTGCGTGTTGAATATCTGCGGTAACTTGTTCAATTGATTGTTCTGCATTGATAATGACTGCTTTATCATTATTTTGCGTGAGTTCTAAATAACGCTCACGGGTGCGATAGAAAAAATCTAAACTTTGTTGTTCAATTCTGTCTAATTCGCCTCTGCCTCTGGCTCGCTCTAAACCGATAACAGGATCAAGGTCGAGATAAATCGTTAAATCAGGTTCAAATGTACCAAGAACGGATTCTTTTAATGTTTCGAGTAATTTGCGATCCAGCTTACGTCCTCCACCTTGATAGGCTTGGGAAGACATATCGTGCCTGTCGCCCAGAACCCATTTACCTTCAGCAAGTGCCGGTTTGATGACATTTTCTACCAACTGAACACGAGCAGCATAGAGCATCAACAATTCTGCTTTATCGGTTACAGGCTCTTCGGTTTCGTGCTTAATTAAATGACGGAGTTTTTCGGCAAGGGGAGTACCACCCGGTTCACGAGTCATTACAATATTTTGAATACCTGCTTGCTCTAACTCTTTTAAAATTACTTGGTGAGCAGTTGTTTTACCTGCTCCTTCTAAGCCTTCAATCACAATAAATTTTCCACGCATAGATTTCTCGCTATTTTTTCTGTTCGTTACTTTGATTATTTTTGCGTTTACGTTCAATTTGAATCCACTCTTGTACCGCTTTATTATGCTCGCTCAGGGTACGACTGAATTTGTGTCCGCCTGTTCCATCGGCTACAAAGTATAAATACGGCGTATCGTCAGGATTTGCCACTGCCTTGATAGACGCTTCGCTTGGCATCGCAATTGGCGTTGGTGGTAAACCATCGATTTGATAAGTGTTATATGGTGTTACTTCTTCTAAATCTTTACGGCGGATATTGCCATCGTAGCGATCACCCATTCCATAAATCACTGTTGGATCGGTTTGCAGACGCATTTTAATACGTAGACGGTTAATAAACACCGAAGCAACTTGAGGGCGTTCGCCTGCAACGCCGGTTTCTTTTTCCACAATAGATGCAAGAATTAACATCTCATACGGATTAGCAAGCGGTAGATTTTCCGATTTATTTTGCCAAGCTTGCTCTAATGCTGTTTTCTGCTTTTGGTAAGCACGTTTTAGCAAGGCTAAATCCGTGGAATTTGGCGTGTAGCTGTAAGTATCCGGGGCAATCCAACCTTCCATTTTTTCGTGTGGAATACCCAGTAATTCAGCGATTTCTTTTTCTGATTTATCTTTTAGCGTCTGTTGTAAATATTTCGCTTGGCTAAGTTGTTCACGCCAAACCTTGAATGTTCTACCTTCAATAAACTGCACATTTAATTGCACTTCTTTCCCTGAACTTAAATGAGCGAGTAAATCTTTTACGGTTGTTAAACCATTTAAAGAATAAGCCCCGGCTTTGAATTTACTTAATTCAGGGTGCAGTCGCATCAAATAGGGGAGTAGATCCGCATCATTGTGCGTAACAATGCCTTGTTCTTCTAATAAAGTAGCAAGTTTTTGGCTGGAAACACCTTTTTCCAACACAAAAAGTTGGTTTTCTTGAACGGTAATTTTATGTTCTGCTAAGGCATTCAGTTTTTGGTAGCCATAAAATAGCCCACCACAGACGATAACACCGGCTAGACCTAATGCAATAAGGATTTTTTTTAACATTGAAATTGAATAAATTAAGGAAAAACGAGTTGAATTTTACTATAAAGCGGTCGTTTTTTCAGAAAAATTTGCAAATGTGATTTGAATAAATGGTGGGTCATGAAGGA
>NZ_JBAJJM010000027.1:0-1526 GCF_036880405.1 Mannheimia indoligenes
CAAACTTACGGCGGTGATTCCCTAAACACCGCTACCTATCTGGCTCGGGTGAGTTCTCCCAAACAGATTGAGGTGCGTTATATTTCCGCTTTAGGTACGGATAAACTCAGTCAAGGGATGTTGGAAGCTTGGCAGGCAGATAATATCAATACCGATTTTGTGCTGCTTGATGAACACCGCCAGCCGGGGCTTTATCTTATTCAGTTGGATAAATTCGGCGAGCGGACTTTCCTTTATTGGCGTAATCAATCAGCAGCTCGCTACTTGCTCCAACATTCAGACTATCCTAACGTGCTTAGGGCAATGGCTGAAGTAGATATGATTTATCTCAGCGGCATAAGTCTTGCAATCTTGCCTGAAAACGATCGTACTTTGCTGATTGAACAACTTTGTGAGCTGAAAAAATCTGGAGTAAAGATCGCTTTTGACAGCAACTATCGCCCGAAACTGTGGGAAAGTGCCGAAACGGCCCAACAACATTATGCCAAACTGCTGAAATTAGTGGATTTAGCCCTCGTTACTTTTGACGATGAACATCTGCTTTGGGGTGATGAGGACGAACAAGCCACGCTGACACGCCTTGCTCAATATGGCATTGAAACCATTGTAGTAAAACAAGGCTCGCTGGGAGCAACCGTGCAACATAACGGCAAACAGATTTTTGTTCCAACTGTTCCCGTTGAGAATGTGGTTGATACCACCTCCGCAGGTGATTCCTTTAATGCGGGTTTCCTCAACGGTTACTTACTTGTCAAAGATTTAACTACCTGTTGCCAACAAGGCAACCAAGTTGCAGGCATCGTCATTCAACACAAAGGGGCGATTATTGATAAAGCCGCTACCGCTCATTTGAAATCGCAGTTTGAACAAGCAATGTAAATAACAGACAAGCGGTTAAATTTGCAAAATTTTTTACAAAAATGATCGCTTGTACCCCAAAAGAGGTTAAAAAAATGCGTTATACCACTGAACAAATCGTAGAGAAATTAAGAGAACTCAAAGTTGTCCCCGTTATCGCTCTCGACAACGCAGAAGATATTTTACCGCTGGCAAAAACCCTTTCAGAAAACGGTTTACCCGTGGTAGAAATCACCTTCCGCTCTGCTGCGGCTGAACAGGCGATTAAATTAGTGAAGGCAAACTATCCGGAGGTATTAATTGCCGCCGGCACTGTGCTAACCAAAGAACAGGTGCTTACCGCTAAAAATGCCGGAGCAGACTGCATTGTTACGCCGGGCTTTAACCCGAATATCGTTAAGTATTGCCAAGAGCTGGGTTTACCCATCACACCGGGTGTGAACAACCCGATGGCGATTGAAGCCGCCCTCGAACTCGGCATACAAGCGGTCAAATTTTTCCCTGCCGAAGCAAGTGGTGGCGTAAAAATGATTAAGGCGTTGTTAGGTCCTTACGGTAACTTACAGATTATGCCTACAGGCGGCATTTCCCCAACTAATATCAAAGAGTACCTCGCTATTCCAAATGTAGTTGCCTGTGGTGGCTCTTGGTTTGTGGAGAAGTCATTG